>NZ_JAGGDL010000038.1:0-32031 GCF_017653575.1 Pseudoalteromonas sp. K222D | reverse complement strand
CAAAGAGTAAACATTACCCCCGAAAACTGGCTAAAACTCACCACACAATTTAGTCGCGTATTTCATGGTGCAGTAGGTCGCCCAGCGTCGCACGAAGGATACTGCGAACACCTAAACAGAAAGCGGCGCGCAAACGTTAGTAATTGCGAAAAGCTACTGGCTTAAAGCGTTACTTCAAAAAGTTACTCGTTATTTCCCTTCACTGTGAAAGCACAGTATTTCGCATGTCTAAAAATGAGTGAAAAGTAGATAAATACAGCGTTATTTGAATAAGCAGAGGGATTTTAAAAATTAAGGATGCTTTTAAGCCTAGCAATGTTTGTTTAGATAAAGACTGAAGGGATTAATAATTAGAGTGGGTGTCAATTTAATTTTTTGGCTTTGAGTGTTAAGTGAGAACTATTTTAAGTTGATATAACAATGATCTGAAGTAATGCTGATATTCGCCCGTCGGGTGGCGCTTCGCTTAACCGACCTACGTTTTTAAATATATTTGAGGGCAAGACAATATTAGTAATAAAAAAGCCTAAGCGGTGTTTAAAGTACTGCTTAGGCTTTATTTTTTATGCGTGTATTACTGTAAGTGTACTAGTAGCTTTTGTGCGCTATCAAACAGCATTAAAGAGCCTAAAATAAATAATATAATGGCAGAAAGTCGACCAAATTTAATCGCAAGTGCCGGGTTATTGCTTAATATTTTTCGGGCGCTAACACCAATAAACCAATATACAAAGCCACAGCCAATTAAATGAATTACGCTTAATACTAACAGCTGCTCGGTGATCGAAAATGAAAAGGTCGGAAATACAAATTGTGGCAATAATGCTAAAAATAGCAGCATTACTTTAGGATTTAACCCGCTAATAATAAAGCCTTTTTTCATCCACTTTAATGGTGTTTCGCCTAATTCACTAGCAGCGCCATTATATACTGCGGGTACTGGCGGGTTTTTATAAAGCGAAACCGCGATCCAAACAACATACAGTGCGCCAAATAAGGTTAAAAATTTCATTAACATCACATGTGAAGCTAAAATAGCACCCAAACCTACCACTACAATCAGCGCGGCAATAAGGTGGCCTAACAAGAGCCCTGAAACTGCCGGAATAATTTTATCTCCCGCAATTCCTGCGCTTATGGTATACGCCCAATCAGCACCAGGGGTAAGTACAAACAATATTGACACCAGCCAAAAAGAAAAAATAACATTAATATCCATCAACAATAACCTAAAATAATTGGGAGCTTATTTTATTGCTTTCTTATGGGGAAAAAATACTATATTTTACCTTATTAAACGCCATTATTAGGAAACAATTGAATATGGATAGCATAGATCGGAAAATTCTTGCTGAGCTGCAAGTTGATGGCCGACTCACTCTTTCAGAACTTGCAGATCGCGTGGGGCTGAGTGTTTCGCCATGTCACCGCCGAGTTAAAGAATTAGAAAAAACCAAAGCAATTGTGGGCTACAGGACGGAGATCTCTCCAGAAAAAGTAGGGCTTAATTTTTCTGCGTTGGTTTTTATTACTATTAAAGAAGGTGATAAAGCATCGTTGGCTAAACTTGAATTAGCAGTTGAAGATATTCCACAAATAACTAATGCGCAGCGTTTGTTTGGTACACCTGATTATTTAATACATGTGGTGACTAGAGATTTAGGCGCGTTTCAAAAATTATACGATGATAAACTATCGGCGCTGCCAGGCGTGCAACGTTTAACCTCAACCATTGTGATGAAAGATATTGTTCGAGCCCGAAACCTGCATTTTTAATTATATACCCCATTAAAAAAGCCCTGCGCTAGGCGGGGCTGTTTAATATTTAAAGCTGAGCTACTAAGTGGTGTAGTTACTAAGTTACTAAGTTAAGCAGTTAAGCAGTTACTAAATTACATAGCCGCTAAAACCTAGCGCTTTAAAGTACAATTTAGGAATAGTGCTAAATCCACACTCATGCAGTAGCTCGCTAAAACGCATGCGATCTAACGGATAAAATTCATTTTCTAGGCTATGACGAATATGAGTTTGTCCGGCCTCACCTAAGCCTAGTTTTGCACAAGTTAAAAGCTGGGCATCACGCTCAAATAAGGTTTCTGGGCGCATTAAATCAGCAATATACAGCGCAGCTTCTTTGTTCAGACTTGCTTTAATGTTTTTAAGAACTTGCTTTTTATCGCCATTATCTTCTACAAACTGTAGCACTAATAAGCATAAGGCTGCATCGGCTTTAGTTTTAAGTTTTTCTAAAGGTCCGCAATGTACAGTTACTCTATCGCTTATTCCTTGCTCAGCAAACTTATCGCTAGCAACACTAAGCATGTCGTTTGAGGTATCTTGTGCGGTAAACTTCCATGTTGGATTAATGCTAGCTAATTCAATTACCTCTTTGCCAGTCCCCGCCCCTACCACTAAAATATGTGCGTTATCTTTTAATGTGGCTTGCAGTTGCGCATTAGTTAGTTGATGCAATAACTCGTAGCCTGGTACTAGTCGCGTAATGCGGCTATCGTATTGTGTTGCTTGATCATCTGTAAATGTTGGCATTATTACTTCCTTTATAGACCCCAAGTTTTTTGGGGATCATAAATACAATGGGTGTTATCAATATAAATTAACCTCACACAATTTCTACGCTAGAATAACCGCCCGGCTTTTTAGCCACATGGACTTGTGTTGCTACGCGCTCACTCATTTCGCTTACATGCGATATAACACCTACTTTTCGCCCTTGTGCTTGTAATGAATCAAGTGCATCCATTGCAACACTGAGCGTTTCGCTGTCTAACGTACCAAACCCTTCGTCAATAAACAAAGAATTGATTTGTACTTTGTTTGACGACAATGAAGCAAGCCCTAAAGCCAGCGCCAAAGAGACTAAAAATGATTCACCACCAGAGAGCGTATTTACAGAGCGTTGCTCATCGGCCATGTCGCGGTCAATAATAGCTATATCTAAAGAGTGCTCAATAGCGGTTAATTCATAGCGTTTATTAAGGGTTTTTAAATGACTATTTGCATAGTGCAGCAGTATTTTTAAAGTTTGCGTTTGCGCTAAATTACGCATGGTTTTACCGGTTGCATCGCCTAATACTTTATTAAGTAAATGCCACTGATCAACTTGCGTTTTAAGCGTAGTTAACTCAGCTTGTTTGCCTTTGAGCGTTTTAGCATTTTGGTTGTGTTGCTCAATAGCGGTATTAGTGGCAAGCAAGCTATTTTGTAGCTCTGTTTGCTGGGTATTTAATACATTTAGCTGCTCAGTTAACTCATCGTGGTTTTTTGAAGGTTTGTCAGTATTTTGATGCTCAGTGTACGATTTTTGTTGCTGTTTAAGCGCCGCATTTGTATCGGTTAGCGTTTGTGATACTTGTTCAAACTGTTTTAAGTGCGCTTTAATTTGCTCGCTACTTAAGGTTAGTAAAATAGTGACCTGTTCGTGTGTTGCATCGCTATGTTGCGCTTTAAAGTCAGTAAACCACTCTAAGTAACGTGCCTCAAGGCTGGTTAGCTCCTGGGCGTGCTCTTGCAAGCGTTGCTCAACATTTTTAAGTGTTATGGCATGCTCGTCACGCTGTTTAATTGCGTTATCGTGCGCTTGTTGGCTGGCATTTAGCTGTGTTTGGCATTGCTCAAGCTGCATGGCTAGTTTGGTTTGATAGTCGCTTGCGCTTATTTGCTCATTATTAAATAAAGCTAATCGCTGGCTTTGCGTAATATTTTGCTGTTGCTGCGCTTTGGCTAAATCGTCATTTAATGCTTTAAGTGCGTGATCACTTTTAGTGATTAATGGCGTTAATTGCTGTAGTTGCTGGTCTGTACTGTTGAGCTGTTTTTGGCTTTGCTCAAGCTGCGTTAGTGTTTGCTGGTATTGCTCAACCTGTTTGTTTAAATCGCTTAGGGTAAGCGATTCACTTTGCAGCTGCTGCCAAAAGTCGCTGTGTTCAAATTGCGCGTTAAGCGCTGCGCTTAGCTCGTTTATTTGTACGCTTAGCTCGTTATGTTTACTGCTTAATTGGTTTAACTGATTAGTTAACTCAACATGCTGGTTTTGTAATTGCTGCTGCGCGTGTTGCTCGGTTTTTAAAGCATTAAGCTGCTGATTTACTTTTTCTTGTAAGGTACGCAGCTGTGTTTGTACTGCAAAATACTGGGCTTTTTGCTCGCTGAGTTGCTTGTAGGTTTCATCAAGTTTCTCGGTTGTTAACTCGTTAAGCTCGGTGCGAGCGTCTTGCATGGTCGTTTTAATTTCTAGCTGCTTAGCCTGTGCAATTTGTATTGCTTGGCCATGTTGCGTTTGCTCGGCCACTAACACAGCATGTTGTGTTTGGTGCTGATGCAGTTGGGTTTGGGCGCTATCGCGTTGCTGTTTTGCATTGTTATACGCTGTTTCAAAATCGGCTATTAAGTTATTTAATTGCTGGTTTTGAGTGCTTGCATAGGGGTGCTCAGTTGCACCGCACACTAAACATGGCTCGTTAGGAGCAAGTTGTGTACGTAAGTGTTCTACATTTTCACTGGCGCGAAGGCGTGCTTGGCTAAGCGTGTATTCGTTGTGCTTAAGCGTTTGCTCGCACGAAGCCAAATTTTGTAATAATGCGTTTTGCGCTTGCTCACTTTGGATAAGTTTTTCTGCAACGCGTGTTTGCTGTTGTGTGCTGTATTTTAGTTCATGATTAAACTGTTTATAGCGCTCGCGTTGATCTTTTAAGTAATCAATATTTTTAAGCTTTGCATCGCACTGTTCAATATTAAATTGGCGTTGCTGCTCATTTAATTGGTTAAGATTTTTTTGCTCACTAGCAAGTAGCTGTTCTTGTGACTCAACCTTTGTATTTTGCGCGGTTAAAAGCGTCGCTTGCTTAGCCTGCTCAGCCACTAATTTTTGGTTTTGATGTGCCGTTGTTTTTAATTGCTCAGTTGCGTTTAAAAACTGATTAAAACTGTGCTGATAGTAATTCCAATCATTGGCTAAAGGTTTTAATTGTGTGTGCGTAGTTAACCACTGCTGATGCTGGGCACTTAATTTTGTAGCTTCATCAAGCACAGATTGGCTTTGCTTAAATTGCTGCTGCAAATCGTTTAATTGTAATTGCTCTTTTTCGCTTTGCTGGGTAAGGCTTGCAATGGTTTGTGCTTGAATAGCTAATTGACTGTCGAGCTCGCGCGCTTTAGCAATAATAGGCTCAGCAGTTTTTTTTTGTTCTTTAGCTGTTTGTAATATCTCTTGGTGCTTACTAAGCGTATTAGCATGCGCAGTAATTATTGCAGTGTGATCTATACTTTTTAAGTCACTTACTTTCGTATTTAACTCAATATTTTGAGCTGTTAAACTTTTAAAGCGACTGCGGTTATCTTTAATTTCAAGTGCGCTTTGTGCTTGTTTAGCTTGCTCACTTTGCTGAGCAATAGCATTAAGCTCGTTTTGCGCTTGTTGCTGGTTTTGCTGTGCTTGTTTAAGTGCTTGCTCAAGCGTATTGGCTTGTTTATACCAATTTAAATTTTGCTCTGTAGTTGTTAAGGTTTTTTTAGTGTGTTCAATTTGCAGTTTTAATTCATTAAGCGAAGTTTGTTTAGCGGCTAATTCATCTTCACTTAGTAATGTGTAACTTGCTAAACTCGCTTGGAGTAATTCAAACTTTTCTTTTAGCTCTTTATTACGCTCAAAAATACGTACACCAATACGGCTAAATTTATCGGTACCGGTTAAGCATTCTAAAAGCTGTGCGCGCTCATCGCCGGTGGCTTTTAAAAACGCGGCAAATTCGTGTTGCGCTAATAACACTGCTCGCGAAAACTGATCAAAGGTTAAGCCTATTTTGGCTTCTATTTGTTTTACTGTTTTACTTTTATCTGATGAAATTAACGTATCATCAGGTAACAAATGAAGCGTATGCTGTGCTGCTTGTAAATTGCCGTCGCTTTTGCCTCGCGAGCGATTAACGCTCCAACACGCTCGGTAACTTTCTTTATCTTGTCCTACAAAGTCTACTTCAGCAAAGCCATTAGACGTTCCTCGCCTAAGTAAATTACGCGCGTCATTAAGCCTAATACTGTCGCCTTGAAACTCTACCTTATTGCCTCTATCGCCACCTAACCTTGCGGTTTTAGCATATAAAGCTAAGCAAATAGCATCTAAAATAGTGCTTTTACCTGCGCCGGTATCGCCGGTAATTGCAAATAATCCGGCGTCTTTTAGCGGGGCTGCTAAAAAGTCTATTTCGGCATCAACAATAGAAGCTAAGTTATGAATACGCACTGCGGTTATTTTCATAGTTGCTGTTGCTCCTCTAGTTCGTTAATAACATCGTTTAATAGATTTTTTAGTGCGTCGGGTACGCTTTCACCGTGCATATCTTTGTCGTTTGCAAATGCTTGTTCTAATAAATTAAGTGGGTTGAGCATTTCAACTTCACTTAAATCTTCAAATACTGCGCCGCCTTCATTGTTAGCTGCTTGTTCGCGCACGCGCTCTATGCCACAAAAACGAATATGTTTACCCTCAAGAGCTTGTTCTATTTGTTCTCTGAAGGTGGTGTCGGTATCGCTAGATTTAAGTTTTACCCGTAAATATGGTGCTATTGTATTGGCTGTGGTGTCGAGGGCTTTAATTTCCTCGCATAGCTCAGCTAGTGGTACGCACTCCCCTTTCGGTAAAACTATTACATCGGCTAAACGAGGAATGTAAAGGGGGTTTACAGTTACACTAATTTGCTGTTTTTCATCGCTATTAAATTCAACTACATTTACTTGGTGGCTGTAATTTCGCTCTGAAAACGACATAGGAATTGGCGTACCGCTGTATCTAATGCATTCATTTTTAGCAACTTGCTGCGCTTTATGTAAATGCCCCAGCGCAACGTAGTGTGCTTGTTTACCAAATACGTTGGCAGATATGGCTTCTTCGCCGCCTATTACTAAGTTGCGCTCAGAGTCACTCGATATATCGCCGCCTTTAGCATGAAGGTGCCCCATAACAATTAACGGGGTATTTTCACTTTGTAAAGTAGCTGCATGCTCAAGGGCAAGTTCATATGCCTTTTTAACGCCTTGGGCATAGCTAGGGCCGCTTTTGGTTTGGCTGAGTGTAGTTACATCGCTTGCGCGCAAAAATGGCATGGCAACGATTACAGCGCGTTTTTTGTTAGTGTTAATAGTGATTACGGTATCAGCCGCTGCTGTTGCCTCAAAACGCCCTACAACATGGGTATCAAATTGAGCGAGTAACGGTTGCGCGGCTAAAATACGATTTGCAGAGTCGTGGTTCCCAGCAATAATTACTACATGTAAATTAGGGCACTGCTTTTTGGCATCTTTAATAAATTGATAGAGTTGATTCTCGGCGCTAGCACTGGGGGTTGCAGTATGATAAATATCGCCAGCAACGAGCAGTAAATCTATTTGTTGCTCAACGAGAGTGGCTAACAGCCAAGTGAAAAAAGCAAGGTGTTCATGACGACGGTCATATTCATAAAATTGTTGGCCAAGGTGCCAATCAGAAGTGTGCAGAACTTTCATGTAGCGCTCTTAAAAAATCGTAAGAGCGCCAATATACCCAAGGCAGTTAAAGATGCAACCTTATAGGCTCATCTTGCTAGGGTGAATGGGCTTTAGCTAGCTCCTAAGCTAAACCAACCAACATAAATAAGAGGCAAGGCTAAAAGTGCCATAAATAACGGCAGTTTAATTGCTTTGGCTTTTTTAGCTTGTAACGCTTTCAATGCATTTTTTTCGTTACAAGCGGCCACTTTGTCAATATACAAATAACCTGAGTTTAAATACTGCTTACAGTTTTGCGCGTCTGCTGGAATAGCAATTAGTTTTTGCTGCTTTTTTAGAACATAAAAATCCATACACCACCACACTTTTCAACACTAAAATATTAATAAACATATTTGAAAATAATTATATTAAATTACCCTCAAATGAAAAAAGTGGGCGATTCTAAGTACAAATGGATACAAAGATCAACCTTAAACTTCACTATTGGCGGTTTCTCATACAAAGGGATTAACTTTTTTGCTAAATAATTACATTTGGCTACCTTTGAAGCCAAAATACAGAGGGAGATTTAGTAGCTGTAAGCCGTTATTTTTAGCTGATATTTGGCAATTATTTTTATTTAAAACGACAAACTGTAAAGCCCCTTTACAGTTTTATTATTTTAATTCACGTTTAATTAATTTTATCTAAAAGAATAATGCGCTTTAATTGTAAAAAAATAGTGAAAACTAGCCTGAAAAAGTCGCACTTTATCGTTATTTTATTGAAGAAAAACGATAATTTTGTCAAAGTGCGCACACTAAAATCTAACAGGTTTAATAATGAAAAAAATAATTTATACGCTAAGTGCGGTTATATTGCCAATAGCAATGTCGAGCACTGTTTTAGCGTCTGCTATTGAGCAAACCAAAGGCAGCTATATCGATAAGTTTCGTCAACTAGACGAAGCATTGCCAACACCAAATGTTTATAGAAGTGCTGCCGGAGAACCTGGCGAAAATTATTGGCAGCAACGCGTTAATTACGATATTGACGTACAATTAGACGAAAAAAAGCGCCGTATAAGCGGTAGCCAAAAAATAGAATATAAAAACAATTCACCACACACATTAAAGTACTTATGGTTACAGTTAGATCAAAACGTTTTTAAAAATGATTCAATTGCAGAAACCACTCAAACGTTTAAAAGTACTTTAACAAGTTTACCAGCCGATAAACCCGCCAAGTTAAGTTTAGGCGACCTTCGTCGTCAACAGTTTATGAGTGACAACGAGCTTGGCTATACAATTAGCAATGTAAAAGATGACAATGGCAACGAGTTACGTGTAACCGTGGTTGATACCTTAATGCGCATTGACCTAAATAAGCCGTTAAAGCCAGGTAAAGAAGCCGAATTTAGCATGAACTTTGCGTTTAACTTAGTTGAAGAAGATGCAGTAGGCGCACGCTCGGGCTATGAGCACTTTGAAAAAGATGGTAACGATATATTTTTAGTGGCGCAGTGGTTTCCGCGTTTAGCTGCTTATACTGATTACGAAGCTTGGACTAATAAAACATTTTTAGGTGGCGGCGAATTTACCTTAGAGTTTGGTGATTACGATGTTGAAATTACCGTACCTAGCGATCATATCGTGTCGGCAACGGGTAAGCTTAATAACGCAAGTAGCGTATTAACGAGCACGCAACGCAAACGTTTAAAGCAAGCCGAAAATGCTAAACGCCCTGTGTTTATTGTTAGTGAAGAAGAAGCGCTCGATAACGAAAAATCCAGTACAGATAAAACTAAAACTTGGCACTTTAAAGCTAATAACGTACGCGACTTTGCTTGGGCGTCGTCACGCAAATTTATGTGGGATGCTAAAGGCTATCAGCAAGGCGGTGATGAACAGCCATTGGTTATGGCTATGTCATTTTACCCTAAAGAAGGGGGCGATTTATGGAAAAAATATTCAACCGAAGCTGTTATTCACACTATGGAAGTGTATTCAAAGTATTCATTTGATTACCCATACCCAACCGCGCAGTCAGTAAATGGCCCTGTTGGTGGTATGGAATACCCAATGATCACCTTTAATGGCCCGCGCACTAAGCTGCAAGATGATGGAACTCGTACTTACTCTCAAGCAGAAAAGCGATTTTTACTCGGTGTAGTGATCCACGAAGTGGGCCATATTTACTTTCCGATGATAGTAAACTCAGATGAGCGCCAATGGACTTGGATGGATGAAGGTTTAAATAGCTTTTTAGACGGTGTTGCAGGGCGAGAGTGGGATCCAAGCATTCCATGGGGTGTTGAGCCGCGCGATATAGTGGCGTATATGAAGTCAGAAATTCAAGTGCCTATAATGACCCAGTCAGACAGCGTATTGCGTTTAGGCCCTAACGCGTACACTAAACCCGCTGCTGCACTTAATATTTTACGTGAAGTTATTTTAGGCCGAGAGCTGTTTGATTTTGCGTTTAAAGAATACGCCCAGCGCTGGAAGTATAAGCGCCCTACCCCTGCTGATTTTTTTCGTACTATGGAAGAAGCTTCGGGTGTTGATTTAGATTGGTTTTGGCGTGGTTGGTTTTTTACCACAGATCACGTAGATATTGCTTTAGATAAGGTATATCAACTGCGTTTAGACACTAAAAACCCTGATATTGATTTTAGTCGCCTACGCGATATTGAAGCAAATAAGCCAACTTCGCTGTTTGTAGAGCATAACCGCGCACAAGGTAAAAAAACCTGGGTAGAAGAAAATCCCGATGTTACCGACTTTTATGACGAAAACGACCGTTTTACCGTTACTAATAAAGAACGCAACGCGTACAACAAGTTTTTAAAGGGCTTAGAGCCGTGGGAGCGTAAAACGCTTGAGCGTGCAATAAAAGAAGACCAAAACTACTACGTAATGGAGTTTTCTAACGTAGGCGGCTTAGTAATGCCTATTTTATTAGAGCTGACTTTTGAAGATGGCAGCAAAGAAGAGCGTTATATTGCGGCCGAAATTTGGCGTCGTAATTATAAAAAGGTGCAAAAACTAATAGTGACAGACAAAAATAAATCGCTGGTGTCGGTTACTATCGATCCGCGCTGGGAAACGGCTGACGTAGATATTGAAAATAATAACTACCCGCGTCGTATTATTCCATCACGCATAGAAGTATTTAAAAAAGAAAAGAGCAAAGCAAAAGTAAGCCGCGATATTATGCAAGATATTAAAACCGAGCTTAAAAAAGACGAACCTAAAGGCGACGAAAATAACAGCAGTGAGGAGCAACAATAATGCGCATATTGCTAATTATTGTTAGTTTATTAATTGCTGCGCCTAGTATGGCGCATCAATTAAAGTCGTCTGTTACTACTGTGCTTTTTAATAAACGTACTAATAATATTGAGCTAATGCATCGTTTTTATTTGCACGATACTGAGCATGCTGTGGCGCACTTATTTAAAGGTAAGGTTGATATTATTAGCAATAAAATAGATCAACAACGCTTTGCTAAGTATGTAGAGTCGCATGTTGCGCTACAAACGTTAAACGGTGAACCACTGCCGCTTAACTTTGTAGGAGCACAAGTTGATGGCAAGTTTTTTTGGGTTTACCAAGAAGCGCCAATTCCGGTAAAAATTGCAGGAATTAAAATGAGTAACGGTGCACTGCGCGACTTATGGCCTTCGCAAGTTAATATGGTTAACGTTGAAGGACAAGGAAAAATAAAAACCTTAAACTTTACTCAAGACGATACTTGGCTTGAAGCAAGGTTTGAGCAACAATAATCCTACAAACTACGCGCACAGTCACTGTGCGCGTTTTTGTTATTTTCATTCCCGTTTTTCTGATCGACTTAATACTAAATTACGTTAATATACCTTGTATATTAGTGTGCTTTTTAGCAAGCTAGGTAACCTGAACTTTGGATAATAAATCTATCTCAAGCAGCTACTTTCAGCGCTAACTGCGTTGAATTTACTTGCAATAGGCCAGCTATTGACGCGTAAATTCGCCTTGTTTTCACTGAAAATCTCTGGCTAGAGAAAATAAATTTAAATATAACTATGATTTAGTATGTTAGTAAATCTCTTAACCAGAGGTCAGGTTAGGTATATAAATTTTGTTATTCATCAGTGATTTAGTTTTATAAACGATGAAGTTATTTTTATATAGGGTTTAATTCAATGGGTATTAAATACAAGGAAGGATATATAAATGCAGATTGAAGCGATTAAAGGTGTGATTTTTGATTTAGATGGCACTTTAGTGTCATCAGAATTAGATTTTTCATTAATTAAAGCGCAAATAGGGTGCCCGTGTGAGCAAGACTTACTCGATTATATTGCCCAATTGCCTTCAGCATATATGCGCGAAGAGGCAATGAATATTGTACATCAGCATGAGTTACTCGACGCTCAACATGCCAAAATGCTACCCGGTGTGAGTGAGGCTGTAAATGCCCTTAAAGCTAAAAACATTCCAATGGCGATAGTTACACGCAATTTTGACAAAGCGGCCGCTATTAAGTTACAAAATAATCCACTGCCAATAGAAATAGTACTTACCCGAAGTGACGCGCCAGCAAAACCCGATCCGAGTGCATTAAATAATATTGCTACCTTGTGGAATATGAGCCCAAGTAATTTATTGTATGTGGGCGATTTTTTATATGATATTCAGGCAGCGCATAATGCCAATATGCGTGCATGTTTATACGCCCCCGATGTTACTCCTAGTTATGCTAGCCAGGCCGATTATGTATTACATGATTTTACGCAGTTAGTTACTTTAATTGACAATTACGCACAAAAAGTTGTGTTATGTTAAATAGCGCTTTGTTTATTTTTTTATGTAATTAGTGTGGTGTTATAAACGTTATATATTAACGTGGTGCTAGCCCAATACGTTTTGAATTGGTAAAATGTCGACAAGTTTAACGTATTCATTAGAGGTACATGATGGGCAGAGCATTTGAAGTTCGTAAAAGTTCGATGGCTAAAACGGCTAACGCAAAAACTAAAGTAAATTCAAAATACGGCAAAGAAATTTACGTTGCAGCTAAAAACGGCGAACCTGACCCAGATGTAAACCAAACTTTGCGCCGCTTAATCGAAAAGGCAAAAAAAGATCAAGTGCCTGCGCATGTTATCGAAAAAGCAATTGAAAAAGCCGCCGGTGGAGCAGGGGAGGATTACTCAACTGCACGTTACGAAGGTTATGGCCCTGGAAATTGTATGGTTATTGTTGACTGTTTAACCGATAACCCAAATCGTACTATTAAAGATGTACGTTTGCCTTTTACTAAAACAGATTCAAAAATTGGTACACCGGGTTGTGTAGCGCATATGTTTGATCATTTTGCTGTGCTTGGTTTTTCAGGCGATGACGACGAAGTTGTGTTAGAAGCACTAATGATGGCTGACGTTGATGTAACCGATGTTGAAGTAGAAGACGGTAAAGTATCGGTGTTTGCCCCACATACAGAATACTTTAAAGCTAAAACAGCCCTTGAAGAGGCGTTTGAAGGCATTAATTTTGAAGTAGACGAAATTACTTTTGTCCCGCAAGTGCATATTGAAATTACAGATGAAGAAGTAATTGCTAACTTTGATAAGTTCATCACTATGCTTGAGGATTGTGATGACGTACAAAATATTTATCACAACGCAATCATCAAAAACTAATTAAAGCTGTATATTAAAGCGGTAATAATTTTAGAAAAAGCGTGTTTTGTGTAAGCAAAACGCGCTTTTTTGTGGTTAAAAACTAATAACGGCTACTAAGATGAATGTTAGCCATTCACCTTAGTTATTAATATTGGCTGGTATTTTTGGCAAATAAATAAAAACCAGCACTTTGGCTGGTTTTTGTATGCTAACTAGGGGGTTTTATTACTTGAAGTTAAGTGTTAAGTACCTTGCTGCGCTTTATATTTTAAGCGGTAGCTGTGCAATAAAGGCTCAGTGTAGCCACTTGGTTGCTTAGCTCCTTCTAACACTAAGGCTAGTGCCGCTTGGTAGGCAATATTATTAGCAAGTGATTGCTCACTAATTGCCATAGGCTTATAAGCACTGTCGTGTTCATTTTGGCCATCTACCACTTTTGCCATTTTGGCCATGGTTGATCTAATTTGTTGCTCGCTGCAAATACCATGATGCAGCCAGTTAGCCATATGTTGGCTTGAAATACGCAGTGTTGCTCTGTCTTCCATAAGGCCAATGTGGTTTATGTCGGGCACTTTAGAGCAGCCAATCCCTTGGTCAATCCAGCGTACTACATAACCTAAAATACCTTGGGCGTTGTTTTCAAGCTCGGTTTTAATATCTTCTTTGCTAAGTAGCTCAGGCTCGTCCATTAATGGCGGGGTAAGTAGCTCATCTAGGCTGGCAATAGCACGCTTAGCAATGCTTTGCTGCTCGCTAAATACATCTACATCATGATAATGCATGGCATGCAGAGTTGCTGCAGTAGGGGAGGGCACCCACGCGGTATTAGCACCTGATTTAGGATGAGCTATTTTTTGCTCCATCATTAATGCCATTTTATCGGGCATAGCCCACATACCTTTACCTATTTGTGCTTTATGGCTTAAGTCACAAGCCAAACCAATGTCTACGTTGCGATCTTCGTAGGCGCTGATCCACGGCTCTAATTTAATAGCGGCTTTAGGCAGTACCACACCGGCGTGCATTGAGGTATGAATTTCATCACCTGTTCTATCTAAAAATCCGGTATTAATAAATACTACACGCTCTTTTGCTGCATGAATACAGGCTTTTAGGTTAGCTGAAGTACGGCGCTCTTCATCCATAATGCCCATTTTAATGGTGTTTTTTTCTAAGCCAAGTGCTTCTTCAACCATGTTAAATAGCGTGTTAGTTAATGCCACTTCTTCAGGACCATGCATTTTAGGTTTTACAATATTTATACTTTGCGCACTGGAGTTTTTAAGCGCACTGCTAGAATTTAAATCATGCAGCGCCGCTGTTGCAGTAAACATGGCATCCATAATGCCTTCAAACACATCGTTACCGCTTACGTCGGTAATTGCTGGATTGGTCATTAGGTGGCCTACATTGCGCACAAACATCATGCTGCGGCCTTTTAAGCTTAGGGTTTCACCATTTAGCGCCGTATATTGGCGATCGCTTTGCAGGGTACGTTCAACTGTGTTATCGCCTTTTTTAAACGATTCAACTAAGTTGCCTTGCATTAAACCTAACCAGTTTTTATAAACTTGTACTTTATCCTCTGCATCAACCGCAGCTATAGAATCCTCGCAGTCCATAATAGTGGTAAGTGCAGCTTCAAGTACCACATCTTTTAAGCCAGCTTTATCTGCTTGGCCTATTGGGTGATGGTGATCTATATGTAGCTCAAGGTGTAGGCCATTATTTTTGAGCAAAATAACGCTAGGATTTTGTGCTTCACCTTGGTAACCCACTAATTGTTCAGGCTTTTTTAGTTTGGTTTGTGAGCTGTCGCGTAGAGTAATTGACAGCGCACCGTCAACAACAGAATAATTAGTGCTCTCTATATGCGAGCCGTTTTCTAGTGGCAAGGCTTTATCTAAAAACTGCCTCGCGTATGCCATTACTTTAAAGCCACGAACTGAGTTATAAGTACGGCCTTTTTCGGCACCATCTTCTTCGCTTAGTACATCAGTGCCGTATAGGGCATCGTATAATGAACCCCAACGTGCGTTTGCAGCATTAAGTGCAAAGCGTGCATTGCTTACCGGCACTACTAGCTGTGGTCCCGCTGTTTGTGCTATTTCGGGCTCAACATTCTTTGTTTCAATACTAAAATTTTCAGGTTCGTTTACAAGGTAACCTATGTCGGTTAAAAACGTCTGGTACTGGGCTTTATCCCAGCTTTTATTAGCCAGATGATACTCATCAATTTGCTGTTGTAGCTGTTCGCGTTTAGCAAGTAGAGCTCTATTTACTGGCGTTAATGTTTGTACAATATGCGCAAAGCGCTGCCAAAATTGCTGCTCATTTAAATGTGTACCAGGTAATAGCTGGTTTTTAACAAAATCAGCTAGTTGGTTGTCTACGCTGAGTCCTGAGTGAGTGAGAGTATGGGGCATTTTAATAATCCTTAAACGGTCGCGATATTGTAAATTTTAGTGTGCGTAGTGTAACCATAACGTAAAAAAGAGGGGTTGAGTGCATTTTGCTCATTCATGATATGTATAGCCGCAATAACAACTATAAATTTACTAAATCTGAAAAATAAGCCTAATGTTTAATTAAGCGCTGCAGAGCAACTAAAGCAGTCACTCTCATAACACTATAATAATTTACCCCGTTCAAAGGATTTTAATTATGACTACATATAAAAGCGAAACAGATACATTAGCAACACTTTGTAAAAAACAAGGTAGTGCATGGAAAACCATTAACCCTGAATATGCAACACGTATGCGTTTACAAAATCGCTTTCGTACTGGGGTAGAAATTGCACAGTTTACTGCTGACATTATGCGTGAAGACATGGCCGCATACGACGCAGATACAAGCCAGTACACTCAGTCTTTAGGTTGTTGGCATGGATTTACTGCGCAACAAATGATGATGGCTATTAAGCGCCATCAAAAAACAACTAAGCGTAGTTATGTATACTTAAGTGGCTGGATGGTTGCGGCACTTCGTTCAGAGTTTGGTCCGCTTCCGGATCAAAGTATGCACGAAAAAACCTCAGTTCCGGCACTAATTGAAGAAATTTACACCTTTTTAAAGCAAGCCGATGCACGTGAACTAGACCATTTATTTAATGACCTAGATGCAGCTAAAGCAAATGGCGGCGACGTACAAGCGGTACTAGATAAAATTGATAACTTTGAAACGCACGTAGTGCCAATTATTGCTGATATTGATGCCGGTTTTGGTAACGAAGAAGCGACTTACCTACTCGCTAAAAAAATGATTGAAGCAGGTGCTTGTGCGATTCAAATCGAAAACCAAGTGTCTGACGCTAAGCAATGTGGCCACCAAGCAGGTAAAGTAACCGTACCGCACGAAGACTTTTTAGCTAAAATTAACGCAGTACGTTACGCATTTTTAGAACTGGGCATTGATAACGGTATTATTGTTGCGCGTACCGATTCACTAGGCGCCAGCCTAACGCAAAAAGTACCGGTTTCACAAACTCCAGGTGACTTAGCTAGCCAGTACAATGCATTTTTAGAAACTACGCCAATTAACGGTGTTGATGACTTAAATGAAGGCGACACTGCAATGAAGCTTAATGGCCAACTTTGCAAACCAACGCGCCTTGATAATGGTTTATTCCAGTTCCGCGAAGGTACAGAAAAAGACCGCGTAGTACTAGATTGTGTAACTAGCCTACAGTCGGGTGCAGATTTACTGTGGATTGAAACCGAAAAACCACATGTTAAGCAAATTGCTGAGCTGGTTAATCGTGTTAAAGAGCAAGTGCCAGATGCTAAGCTTGTTTATAACAACTCACCGTCGTTTAACTGGACACTTAAGTTTCGTGAGCAAGTGTATCAAGAATGGCAAGAAGCGGGCCGTGACCTTAGCGCTTACCCAAGCTTGGGTGACAATAAAGGCCTTATGGCACCAGAAATGGATGCTACCGAGCTTGCAGTAGCAGCCGATTTACTAGTACAAAACTTCCAACGTGATGGTGCACGTGAAGCCGGTATTTTCCATCACCTAATCACATTGCCAACGTACCATACAGCAGCACTAAGTACGGATATTTTGTCAGAAGGTTACTTTGGTGACTTAGGTATGCTGGCTTATGTACGTGATGTACAGCGTCAAGAGATTCGTCGCGAACAAGCGTCTGTTAAGCACCAAGACCTTGCAGGCTCTAACATTGGCGATACACACAAAGAGTACTTCTCTGGTGATAATGCGCTTAAAGCCGGTGGTGAAGATAACACCATGAACCAATTCTAATTCAACTAGATAGTGTTACGTAAAGGGCCGAAAGGCCCTTTTTTTATGCGTATAATTAAGTAACCTGTCTGTGGGTAATAAAGCTAGCTTTAGTCGCTTTTTGACGTTAACTGCATTGAATTTGTTTGCAATAGGCCAGCCATGGGCGCGTAAAGCTGCCTTGTTTCCTCCCCACTCCTCAAATAAACCTCTGATTAAAGAAAATAAAATTATCATTACAGTTTAATACTTTAGTAAACCTTTTAACCAGTTCAGTTAAGTAGCTACCCACAACAGATCAGTATTTAACTAGCTGGCTATAATTACGGATCAGAGTTTAACCAAGCTTAGTGTAAAGCCCATTATTTAACCTTTTTAGCACTTTTATGGCTTTATAAACTGTAAATAAAGGCCATAAGTGACTGATTTTAGCTTTTTGAGTGAACACTCACCTTATAATAAACCGATTTTTTACTAACTTGAGCAATCCACAAAACACTTTTTTACTAACTGAGGGCCTATAAACACTAGCTCAAACCGGTTTTTTACCAACTCAGTGGGTATTTAATTGTATAAACCGAAATTTTACCAACTCAAATAATAGTTAAGTCCGATACTTAAGCTAGGCATTAAGATAGCTTAAGTATTAGTAAGCATTTAGATGGCTTTATCTCTATATTGCTGATGTTAGCGTGTAGGTGAATATAGTTAAATTGGACTATATCCCTAAAGAGGTAGTGAGTACTTTTTGGCTATATTAACCTGATCTCCGGATAATAAACTTATCTCAAGCAGCTATTTTCAGCGCTAACTGCGTTGAATTTACTTGCAATAGGCCAGTTATTGACGCGTAAATTCGCCTTGTTTTCACTGAAAACCTCTGGCTAGAGAAAATAAAATTAAATATAAATATGATTCAATACGTTAGTAAATCTCTTAACCAGAGTTCAGGTTAATTAACTTGCCGCGACGTTTGTGGTTTGCCGTTGTATTACTATTAAAAATACCTAATCTGAGTTTAGGTTACTTACTGTAAACCCCCTTTACACTTATTGGTAATGCAAAAAAGCCACTTTTAAAAAGTGGCTTTAACTTACATACCAAGCGGTATGTTTGGTTATTTAGTGTGTTTATCAAACCACCATTGAATATAGGCAACTTTAGCCATTAAATTAGACGGACGAGCGGTAATACCATGTGATGCATCGGGAATACGTACCATAGCGGTTTCAACACCTTGTAGCTTTAATGCTTGATAAAACTGTTCGGTTTCTGAAATCGGTGTACGGAAATCAGATTCACCGGTTAGTAGCATAGTGGGTGTTTTTACATTGCCGACATAACTAATTGGCGAGCGTTTCATATAATGTTCTATATGATCCCACGGCTTACCCGGAAACCAATAGTCAGCAAAGAACGGGTAAAAGTCGGCAGTTAGTACAAAACTGATCCAGTTAATTACAGGTTTAGCAACCACGGCTGCGGCAAAACGATCGGTATGGCCAACTATCCACGCGGTAAGTACGCCGCCACCAGAGCCTCCGGTAACAAACAATTTAGACTCATCAATAAAACCTTTGGCAATTAAAGCATCTACTCCAGTCATTAAGTCGTCATAATCGTTACTTGGGTAATTATGATGAATAGTTTGTGCAAACTCTTTGCCGTAAGAATCACTCCCGCGAGGGTTCATATACAATACAACGTTCCCCTTAGCCGCATATAATTGTACCTCGGCGCTAAAGTGCGGGCCGTAATTGGCTACCGGGCCACCATGAATTTCAAGAATTAATGGGTACTTTTTATTACTGTCAAAACCAGGCGGGTAGGCTACCCAAGCTTGAATTGGCAGTTGATCGTGACTCGATTTAAGCCATAGCTCTTCTACCTTGGCTAGTTGTTTATGCCCCAGCGAGTTGTCATTTAAACTTGTTAAGCGCTGTGCTTTACCACGTTTAATTGCCGCTACATCGGCTGGGCGCTGCGTGTCGGCAAGGGTAAACACAATTTCGTCATCTTCGCTCACATCAAAGTCGCCACCAGAATAAGGACGACCAAAGGAAACGCTGCCAATTTTTTCGGTAATAACTTTACGTGAACCGCTACGAGGTTGGTACGCTAACGTGGTTTGCCCTTGATCAGCGTAACTAAAGTAAATGCCTTTAGAGTTACCGCTCCATTTTATTTTAGCTACGCTGCGGTCTAAGTCGGCAGTTAAATTAGTTGTTTTACCCGAACGTAGGTCGCGAATATACAATTGGGTGTTTTCGTAATTAGTTTGTTTGTCATCGTAACCGGTATACGCAAGGTAGCGGCCATTAGGCGATACTTGAGGTTGGCGATCGGGGCCGTTTCTATCGGTTACAGCGGTTACTTCAAGCGTAATTAAATTAAGTTTATATACTTCGCTGTTAGTTGGCTTTAACAAGTAATTGTTATGCCTATTAGCCGAAAAATATAACGCTTTTTTATCTTTACTAAAGCTAACTTCGCCGCCGTTATTAAATTCATCAAAGGTGAGCTGTTTTGCATTGCCGCCATTTGCGTCAATAATAAATAATTGTTCAAAGCCCTTTTTAGAGTAACCAGCACCATCAGCACGATAATACACATCGTCAATATATTTAGCCGGCTCTGCCCAAGTAGCGCCTTCAGGTTTACCAGGTAAGTTAATGGGTGAGCTTGATGTGGTGGCAACAAACATACTAAATGCGAGTTGCTTAGCATCTGGGCTCCAGCTTAGCGCTTTTGGCGTACTTGTAAGGTTACTTATTTTGCTAACCGCGCCAGTTTTAAGCCATTTCATGTAAATTTGGTTGCTACCGTCACGGTTTGAAATAAACGCTAAACGAGAGCCGTCCGGCGACAACTTTGGCGAATGATCCATATGTACGCCAGAAGTAAGCGGTTGAATTTGTCGTGTTTTATAATCTACTGTCCAAATATTACCTATTTTACGGTCGGTTTTTATATCCATTCTGTTACGTACAAAATAAACTGTTTTACCGTCTTTGGTAATGTCTAGCTGGTTAGCGTATTCAAGCGTAAATACATCTTCTAACTGTAGGGTGCTGCTATTGGCAAAGGCAAGATTACCTGTGCTTATTAATAGACTAAGCGCAAAAAATGTTTTCATTTCAAATCCCTGTGGTTGTTAATAATAATAGTTATATGTTAGAGAGTTTAAAAATAATAGCTAGGGCGATGAAGTAATTGCCTGGGTGACTAAATCTGTAAAACGATTCAGCTGTAAAGGGGGTTTACAACTGAACATATTAAATAATGATTTAACGTTTACACAATAACTTTATTTGTTGAATGAGTGCAATACCGGCAGGGTTATCGCCGTGAACGCATAAACTATCGGCATCTAAAATTAACTTTTTACCTGAACGCGTAGTTACGCTGCCATCAGCTAACAGTTGCTTTACTTGCTCAATTAAAGCTTGCTCGTTATGCACACTACCTGCTAACTGCCTTGACACTAAAAGCCCTTCGTCGGTGTATTGTCTGTCGGCAAAGGCTTCTAATATTAATTTCAACCCTAAAGTATGAGCCATTTTTTGATGCTTTTTAGCATCAGCCGTTGCTAAAATCATTAATTTTAATGGGCTAGGGTAGTGTGCTACCGCGCTCATTACGCTAGTTAAAAGCTGCTCGTTAAGCATCATGTCGTTATAAAGTGAGCCATGGGGCTTAACATAACTAAGGCTTAAGCCTTGTACTTTGGCCATACCTTCTAGCGCAGCAATTTGATAGTGCAGACAATTTGTAAGCTCGCTTGCACTAAGTGCCATAGATCGTCTGCCAAAACCTTGTTGATCTGGGTAGCTAGGATGAGCGCCAATTTGTACCTTATGCTGCTTTGCCAGCTTGAGCGTATTTGCCATTACATCGGCATCACCCGCATGAAAACCACAAGCAATGTTAGCCATATTAATGTGCGGCATAACCTCTTCATCTAAGCCCATTTTCCAAGCACCAAAGCTTTCACCTAAATCGCAATTTAATAGCATTTAAGTTCTCCTTACTTTTTTATTGTTACAGGCAAAGTGCCATTAGCTGGCAATTTGCCTAACAGTACGTGTGCTAAAGCGGTAAATGCGGGGCCTGTTACAATATCGTTTTTATCGTGATCAATATTATAGGCATACGATGCAAGTACAGCATGCGCATAATCGCTAAACTCAGCAATGTCGTAAGGCGCTCTTAGGCTAATAAATACCGTGTTTTTATTTTGCTTTTTGGCCACTTTTAATAACGACTCAAGTGCTTTTGGTTGCTGTGCGTTGCTAAGTGAAAATTGAGGATCGTTTTTTAAATCATCCATACCGCCAATTTCTACCGCACTTTGATTTGGCGTTGCATTGCCCGCTATAACAACATCGGCTTTATTAATGTCTGTGTGTGCTTGTTGCGGATCAAAGCCTTGCAAGCTGCTACAAGTATAGTTAAGCGTATGTTTACTAATGCTTTGCAGGGCTTGTTGTAGTGCCATGCATTTGCGGGTGTCGGGCATTATAATATGTATATGTTGCCCGGCTTTAAGTGTAAGTGGCAGTGTATTGTGAGTGTTTTTAACTTGTGTAATAGCCGCTACCGCAAGTTGAGCTTCAATATTGCGATGCGCTTTACTACCAATAACGTGCTTGGCGTTAACTAGCGCATCAATTGCATTAAAACTGGTGTTAAGTTTAAACTTACTTTTAAGCGTTGTAATACGCTGCGCCGACTCAGTTATTTCTTGCTGATTAAGTTGCTTAGACTTAACTGCAGCGACTAAATCTTTAATGAGCTGATCAAGTTTGGTTAAGTCATCTATGGTGCGAATTTCTATTGGCATTAAGGCAATATCGACCCCTGCAGCAAAGGTGTTTATAACCGCTTGAGTAGGATTGAAAAAGTGACTAATACCAGCCATATCAAGTGCATCGGTTACTACTACGCCATTATAATTAAGCTCATGGCGTAAAATGTCAGTAATTATTTTACGCGACATAGTTGCGGGTTTAATCATGCTTTTACCATCTACACTGGTAAAGGTACTGCTATCAAGCGCAGGGTACTGAATATGTGCGGTCATGATCATGCCAGGGCTTTGCGTGGCAATAATCTGTTTAAAAGGGGCTAGGTCTTGTTGGTAAATAACCTCTTTTGCATGGTTTACTCTAGGTAAGCCCGTATGGCTATCTACGTTAGTGTCGCCGTGGCCCGGAAAATGTTTAAGCGAACTAATAATGCCGTTATTTTCAAATCCAGCAACTTGAGCTGCACCTAAAGTTGCAACGCGCTTAGGATCCTCGCCAAACGAGCGTACATTAATAACGGGGTTATCTGGGTTCATATTTACGTCGATTGAAGGCGCATAATTAACGTTAATACCCAAAGCACTTAGCTCGGTGGCCATTACTTTAGCGGTTTGCGCGGCAAAATAACTGTCGTGTTTTTCAAAAGTAGCACCAATCGACATATTACCGGTAAACGAGGTTGCTACATCGCGCGGTAGGCGTGCAACACGGCCGCCTTCTTGATCTACCGAAATAAACAAAGGTAATGCCGAACTCGATTTACTTGCAGCATGTTGTAATTGTTGGTTAAGGGTAATTATTTGTTCAATAGATTGGGTGTTTTCAGAAAATAAAATCACCCCGCCAATATTGTATTTACTAATGGCGTTTGCCAGTTCATTGGGTAATTGAGTCATTGGCGTTCGGCACTGTTTGCTTGCACCTTGGTGACAAAAATAGCGAAAGTCGAGTAATAGCTTTTGGCCAAGTTGTTGTTCAAGCGTAAGCGCAGGTTGAGCTATAGAAGATTGTAATGGCATTAAACACCCGATTAAAAAAGCAATAGACGATACAGCATACTTATTTAGCAAAACACACTCCAAAGCTAAATAAAATAGATAAGTGCATGCAGCTTATCTATTTTTTAGTGCAACTGCAAAGCAGATACGCAATAGCGGTGCGTTTAAGTCTTATTGATTTTTAAAGCTGAATAAACGCTGATATTAGTTAAGTATTTTAGTAACACATTTGAATGTGTGGCATAGCCTCGCTGGTGTTATTTTCAAGCCTGGCGTTAATATTATATACCCGTTTAAGTAGCGCAGGGGTAAGCACTTCTTTTGGTGTACCGCATGCGGCTACTTCGCCATTATTAAGCATGTAAATTCGATCTGCAAAACTGGCAGCAAGCGATAGGTCGTGGATCACGGCAACTACTCCTGCGCCTTGGCTAGCAATACTTTTAGCTTGAGCCATTACATCGTATTGATGAAAAATATCTAAGCTAGAGGTGGGCTCGTCAATTAGTAAGTAAGGTGTTTTATTGGCAACTAGGCTAGGCTGAATTTGGCATAATACCCGCGCAAGTTGTACGCGTTGTTTTTCTCCGCCAGAGAGTTGTGTAAAGGTATGGGTTTTTAAGTGCGTTACACTAAGTGCTTGCATTACTTGCTCTGAAAAATGCATAAGCTGCTGTTTACTATAGTCTGCTTGATGGGCAAAGTGCGCCATATCAACCACTTCAGCTACGCTAAATGGAAAGTCGAGTTCGTAATTTTGCGTAAGCACAGCGCGTAATGTAGCCAAACTTGCTATTGAGTAGTCGCTAAGCAAGCGGTCATTAAGCGTAATATCGCCATTATTAATTTTTATATCGCCGCATAAAGCTTTTAATAACGACGATTTACCCGCCCCATTAGGGCCTATAATTACCACTAACTCGTTAGGTTTTACATAAAAGTTAATATGCTTGAGTAGTTTTTTTTGCCCAATTTGGGCCGATACATTATTAGCGCACAGCATTTATAAGCTCCGTTGCTGATAAGTTTTTAGCAACATAATTAAAAAGAAAGGGCCACCAATAGCACTGGTTATTAAGCCAATAGGTAACTCTGCAGGGAGCATTACAGTGCGTGCAAATAAATCAGCAAAGCTTAATAGCAGCGCGCCGCCTAAAATACTTGCTGGCATTAAGTAACGATGATCGGGCCCTAAAACAAGCCTTACAATATGCGGCACAATAAAACCAACAAAACCAATAATACCGGTAATAGAGACAGCTGCTCCGGTGCACAATGCCGTGCAAATAAATACCTGCTTTTTAAGCCGCGTTACATTAATACCTAAGTGTTTAGCTTGCGCTTCGCCTAGTAAATATAAATTAAGAGGTTTTGCTAGGCGTAGTAATAAAACCACACTCAAAACAATAATACATAAAGAGGGCAGCATCATTGCAAAGTGATTACCGGCTAAAGAACCCATACTCCAAAATGTTAAATCGCGCAGTTGTTGCTCGTTACTAATTAATGTAAGCCCACCAATGAGCGATCCCACAATGGCATTAACAGCAATACCAGCTAGTAATAAGCTAATAATTGTAAACTGACCACTGTGAGCGCTTAATCTATAAATAAATACACATACACTAATACAGCCAATAAATGCGCCAACCGGTACCGCATAAACGCCCAAGGTACTGCTAAAGTTAGCAAATAAACTACTGCCTAATACTATAGTGGCTACAGCGCCAAGTGCTGCACCACTCGACACACCAATTAAACCCGGATCGGCTAATGGGTTTCTAAAAATTGCCTGCATAGCACAGCCACACGCGGCTAACCCTGCACCTACCACCATGGCTAACACTATGCGTGGTAAGCGTATTTGCCAAATAATAGCGTTTTTTAAGCTATCAGTTTCAAGCTGGTTAATTATTGCGACTATTTCACTTAAGCTTAAATTTACGCCCCCTTTACTTAGTGCAATAAAAAACATAAAAACACAGGCTAAAAATAAACAGGGAATGGCCATTTTTCGCTGTTTTTGTTCGGTTAATAGCGTACTTCCTAATGCCAGCATAGTTATTACTCACTTAGCTCAATGTTAGGTTGAGAGGTTTTAGCAAAGCGAAACTTATACGCTGTAGGTAATTTAGCATTAGGGTGTAAAACACTTGCAAGCTCAACTACCGCTTGTGGTGTACGTGGGCCCATGCCTAATAAATAACTGCCATCAAAGCTATATACTTGCTTATTTTTAACTGCATTAGAGAACTTAAAATGTGCTAGTTTTGAGACGTTTTCCATAGGGGTGTCGCCGTGTCGTCCCATAGTAATAATTGCGTCTGGATTAAGAGCAAGGGCCGCTTCAGTTGAAAGCGGTTTCCAATTTTGTATGTGCTCTGCTGCAATATTAATTGCTCCAGCGGCATTTATTAATTCATTTGCAGAGGTATTTGCCCCGGCTACAATAGGTTGCCCGCTGCGTACATTAAGAATAAAAAGTACTCTCGGCTTATAAGTACTTTGTTGTAAAACAGTGTTTAAAGCAGCTCTGTCTATTGCCAAACTATTTGCAAGTTGCTCTCCCTTTTTAGGTACATTGAGTAAACGTGCAATGTGTTTTATTTTAGCTTCAATACCTAAAAAGTTATCTTCTTGTGTAAGTATGGTCATGTTTATTCCCGTACTTTTTAGCTGCTCTACTACCTTTTGAGGTCCTGTGTCGGCTTCGCCTAAGAGTAAATCTGGGCTGAGCGATAATATCCCCTCTGTACTTATTTTTCGTACGTACCCTATTTGCGGTTTTTTAGTCGCAGCACTTGGAAATACACTGGTGCTGTCTACACCTACAATACGATGCTGCTCATTAAAGGCATAAATAATTTCAGTTATTGAGCCTCCCGAAACAACAATTCTTTGTGCCGAGAATGGAGCTGAATTACTGCTACAAGCAAATGTTAACAGGGTAAGCGTAATTAAATATGTGTATAGGGGTTTCATAACAAATCCAATGTTGATACTATCAATAAACACGAACAATAACAGTTAT
The DNA here is from genome assembly GCF_017653575.1 of Pseudoalteromonas sp. K222D. Lineage (NCBI taxonomy): Bacteria > Pseudomonadati > Pseudomonadota > Gammaproteobacteria > Alteromonadales > Pseudoalteromonadaceae > Pseudoalteromonas > Pseudoalteromonas sp. K222D. The sequence continues at coordinate 5,799 of NZ_JAGGDL010000038.1, read as the reverse complement.
CATTTAGATTTAAAAGCTATGAAGTTTACTATTTTTATATTACTGTCAGCAGTTGCTCATTATATTGGGTTGTTTATGCAACCTGTCTCCCCTAAAGCTATGACATTTTCGCAGGGGCAAAAAGCCGATCGTGTGGCAATTAATATTATTAACTCAACCCAGGTTAACGCCAGTAAAGTAGCTAAAAAAATACCAGCTGAGCCAAAACTAACAGCGTCTGTAGTTAAAAACGATAATGTTAGTACTGAGTTTTCGGGCACCAAGCAGCACCTTAAAGTAGTAAAAAAAACACCTGAAAATATAAAAAAAATAATAGATAACCCGCCAAAAAAACCAGCTAAAGCCAAACCGGTTAACACAGCTAAAAACACTGAGCATAAAAAGTCTGTAAAAAACGCCCCAGCAAACAAAAATAAAATAAAGCCTGCTGCGCCCAGTTCTAGTACAACAAAACTAAGTAACCAACACTCTGCTACTAATCAATTAGTTACCGTAACTGATTTGCCATTATTTAAAGCCCCTAAGCCAATGTTAACGTATCCGTTACGAGCTAAAAAAAGAGGTTACGAAGGGGTTACGTTATTGCAAATTGAGTTGAATAAGCAGGGGCATATAGCAAAATTAACTGTGTTAAAAAGCAGCGGATTTACTGAGCTCGACAAAGCTGCTTTAAATAATGTAGCGCAGTGGCAGTTTCATCCTGTTGTTAAAAATAACCACCCGATAAAAGCACGATTTAGCGTGCCAATTCGGTTTTCGTTAAACGTATAACAAAGAGTAATAACATGCAGTCAACTTTTAATGCGGTAGGTATTATGGCTTGGCCATTACTATTGGTGTCAATTATAGCTTTGGCTATTGTGCTGGAGCGCAGCACTATTTTAATTATTGCTAAGTGGCAATTAAAGCAACATAAACTAGGTACAAGTCAATTTGCAATTACGCTGCAAGCTAAGCAGTTGTTGCACAGTGAGCAACGTCTTCAATGGTGCCAATTGTATTTACAAGACTGCTTAATTGATTGGCGAAAACGGCTAAACATATTGAGTTTATTGGCCTCTTTAAGCCCTTTAATGGGGTTACTTGGTACTGTGTGGGGGTTGGTCGTTATGTTTAAACGCATTGCCGAAACTAATCAAGCGGTTACGCCTGCTTTACTAGCTGATGGCTTGTGGGAAGCTATGTATTCAACCATGGCTGGATTAGTTATTGCTATTCCATGTTTATTAGTTAGCGGCTTATTAAACACCATACTAGAAGGGTTACAAAATGATTTTACAAGAATCATCAATCATTTAAATTATAAGTTTACCTATAGTGACTCACCTTATGCTTAGCTTGCCACCGCGTAATACAGCGGCGCAATTAGTGCCAGACTTAACCGCTTTGCTTGATGTGTTATTTATTTTACTGGTTTTTTTATTACTTACAGCAGCTGTTAAGTTAAATATGCTTGATGTAACGCTTCCCGATACAGGTAAAAACACCAGCACACCGGTACAACAAGCAGATGTACAGGTACTTAGTATTCGGTTAGAGCATAATAAACTTCAATACGCCCTCGAAAAAGAATCATTTACTTCGTTAAATGAAGCGATTAACGCCTTAAAAAACAGTAAAAAAAGCTTACCTCTGTATTTAGCGGTTGATCAGCAAGTACCTAGCGGCGAATTAGTAAAGCTATTAGCTAAACTTTCTGCTGAAAAGTATCAAGTTGCAAATATTTTAGTTAAAAGCGATTGATAACTATTATCATTTAGTGTTTATTTTGTTATAGTCAAAGTGCTTTAGGCAGTAGGGGCTAACCCAAAGCGCTATGTAACTTTTTTGCATTCAATATAAGTAGAGCAAAAGAGTAAACAAAATATAATTATTAAATGGAGTAAATAATGCGTATTACCAAACTGGCAGCTTGCCTTGCCACTCTGTCTTCGCCCTTAATGGCAGCTGATCTTGAAAACCCTAACCACACTAATATGCCGGTTACAGCACTTGATGCAGTAACCGTAACGGCAACCCGTACCGCAAAGTCTGCACTAAATTCAGCTCAAGCCGTTAATGTTATTAACGCAGAACAAATAGAGCAAGTACTTGCTAGTAGCGTATTCGACAGCCTTATTAGTATTCCTAACGTTACTGCAACCGGTGGCCCACGTAATATGGGGCAAAAGTTTAATGTACGTGGTTTTAGTGACGCAGAAGATGTGTTGATAAGCGTAGATGGTGCAATTCAAACATTTGAAAAGTATCGAATGGGGAGTTTTTTTTCAGATCCTGAACTTTATCGCTCTGTAAATGTTAAACGTGGACCAAGTACTGTTTTGCATGGCGGTGGTGCTTTAGGTGGTGTGGTAGAAATGGAACTTAAAGATGCCAGCGACTTTTTAGCACCGGGTGAGCAAGGTGGCGTTAAAGTTAAGCTAGGTCACCATGGCAATAATAATGAAAATAACGGTACCGTATATGCTTATGCACGCCCTACCGACTCATTAGATATACTTACTTCGTATGTAAAACGCAGTAGTGGCGACTTTAAGTTATCAAATGGTGAAACGCTTGATAATTCGGGTATTGAGGCAGAATCGCTGCTTTTAAAAGCAGAGTACTACTTAAACGAAGACTCCTTAATTGGATTGTCGTATACAAAAAGTGAAGACAATCAGCGCACCGAGTTTAATACTACCGATCCTGGCGCATGGGGTACGGTATATAGAGAAATTGAACAGTCGGTTACTAATTTAAGCTATGAGCTTAACCCCGCCAATAATCCTTATGTAAATTTAACAGCGCGCTTAGGGCGCACCCAAAGTCAGGTTGTTGAAAGCGATGGTTCAGGCACTTTAAAAGATTTTATTGGCTTAGAGTCTAACTACGAATACAACATAACCACACTTGATATTGCGAATACATCTTTAATTAAACAGCATGCTTTAACCTATGGCATGCAGTATTCTGAAAAAGATCGAGTGGGAACCAAGTTAAGTTATCCATGCCTTAATTTAGACATGCAAACTTATCAATGTATTGATTATGCAGAGCAAGCAATACAAAACGAAATAACATCACAGCCCGGAGGTACTCAAAAACGCATAGGCGTTTACCTACAAGACGAATTTACTTGGCAGGCATTAACGCTTACCACAGGGCTACGTTATGAAAAGTATAAAACCACAGCAACCTCTAGCTTTGCCAACTCATTTAATAATTTAGATACCGATGTTGATCACTCTCAAGTGGTGCCTGCATTAACCGCTCACTATCAAATTAATAACCAGCTAGCTGTTTTTTCAAGTTATCAGCAAGGATTTAGAGCCCCATTAATAGATGAGCTTTATGATCAATATGGTGGGCGTGATCCGGCACTCGAACTTAAAGTAGAAAACAGCACCAATAAAGAAATTGGTGCGAGTTACCAAAATCAAAACATATTTACAAACAGAGATGCCTTAACTGCCCGTGTTATTTATTTTAAAGTAAAAATAGATGACGAAATTCAATCAAACACCAATATAGCCACTAATCCCGAACCCGCAGCGCGTTATAACAATAGTGGCGAAAACCAACGAGACGGCATTGAGTTTGAAATAAATTATGCACATACCTTAGGTTATGCCAACTTTTCTTATAGTCGAATATCAGGTGAAAACCAAAACAATGAACCACTATGGTATTTACCAGCCGATAAGTTTGCACTGAGTAGCGGATTAAACTTTTTTAACGACGTGCTAAAAACAGGCTTTAGTATTCAACATGTTAATGATCGCACTGTGCTTGTATCAGGCATTGAGCAGCAACATAAAAGTTATGTTTTAGCAGGTATAAACGCCAGTTGGGATATTAACGACAGCTGGAATGCCCGCTTAGCAATAGATAATTTATTTGATAAAGAATACCAAGTTATAGCGGGTACTACAGGCGCCATTGGCGACTATGGTGTTGGCCGTAATATTAAAACGCAAATTAGTTTTAAATTTTAAGTTGCCGTAATGGCCACTTAGGCCATTACCTTTTAGGAGTAAATTATGAATACATTAGTTAATCAATACCAAACATTAAAAGTAGCGCAGCCCAATATTCGCAGTGTAGATGCCGCCGTACAACTTGGCACCACAGAAGCACAACTTATTGCTTCTCAAGTAGGGCAGCAAGCAATTAAATTAAATATTAATCAAATCGAAAACATTCTCAAAGGATTAAAAAAACTAGAGCATGTAATGGCACTTACACGCAACGGCGTTGTAGTGAGTGAAATTAAAGGCTGCTACGAAAAACTATATACTTCACAGCGTAATAATAAAAAAATGGGAATAGCAATTAACCCAGGAGGCATAGATTTAAGGTTGTTTTTATCGCAATGGGCCAGTGTATTTGCTGTTAAGTTAAATAACATGGTGAGCATTCAGTGCTTTGATAAACATGGCCGAGCTGTTCATAAAATATTTAATACCGATAAAACTAATTTAACCGCGTATCAGGCACTAATTAATAAATATAGCGACCCCGAGCAAAGCACTACATTAATGGTCGAGCCAATCAAAACCCAAGAGCTTGAGCCCGCGCCGCAAGAAAATATAAATGTAGCTGGCTTTTTAACCGCATGGGAAAACTTGCAAGATGTGCATCATTTTCCGGCATTATTAACCGAGTTTAAAGTAGGCAGAATACAAGCACTTGAACTTGCACAGCCCAATTGGGCACAAGAAATACCAACCGCAAGCTTACCGTTAATATTTAGCACGTTAAAAGAGCAGCAAAGCGAGGTAATGATTTTTGTAAATAACAACGCCGCGGTGCAAATATACTCAGGAGCACTCAATAACTTAAAGCAAGTAGGCCCTTGGTATAACGTACTTGATGAAGACTTTAATTTACATATTAAAAGTGAAGATTTAGCGCGTGCTTTTGTCGTTAAAAAACCAACAGATAACGGTAATACTGTGGTGCACTCAATAGAGTTTTTTGATGAGAGCAGCAACACAGTGATGACCTTATTTGGCCGCAGGATTGAAGGTAAAGAACAACCGCAGCAGTGGATAACGCTGTGTAATAAATTGAGCGACAGTTATAAAAGTTAACTTGATAAAACACATTTCTAATTATTGTCTACCGATAGGTAGGCAATAATTAACCGGAACTCTGGTTAAGAGATTTATTAACGTATTGAATCATACTTATATTTAAATTTATTTTCTCTAGCCAGAGGCTTTTAGCGAATTTACGCGTCAATAGCTGGCTTATTGCAAGTAAATTCAACGCAGTTAGCGTTGTAAATAGCTACTTGAGATAGTTTTGTTATCCAAAGCTTAGGTTAATTAGTACTTCACATTATTAAAGTTGGTTAGATTCTTGGTTTTAAAGCAGGTAGTATAAAATGTATTGAATATATTATGCATGCAAGTTGTACGTGAGGTATAGACAGATTGTTTCACAAATTATTACCAACATTAAACCTCAGGTTTCTTATACTATTACTTGTTTTACTTGCCTCTATTGGCACCTTAGTAAGTAGTTTTTATGCTACTTATCAAGTGCAAAAAGAGCAGTTAATCAACTACACGTTACACAGTAATTACGCTTATGCTAATAAGCTTGCTTCAGCAACAGATGGCTTTCTTGAAGCGGCCATGCAACAACTAGCTTATTCAGCAAACAAGTTAGAACAAAACATAACCGATAATGAATTTTTAAAAGAAGAAGCAGCACGGTTAAAGTTACAAACGAAGTAACTATTCACCAAGACAAATTATTTTCTAAGGATCTTTTTTAGCTATTGACTGATCCTGCCAGTATGCCAAGCTA
>NZ_JAGGDL010000037.1:0-35105 GCF_017653575.1 Pseudoalteromonas sp. K222D | reverse complement strand
TTTACTGAGGTCTACTGACAGACAAAAAAGTGATCGGCTTGAATGGTATTGAGCGATCGGCATCATGGTATTACGCATTACACCCAAAAATAAAATGGTGTGTTACGAATGTGTGCTACGATTTAATGAAAAACAGTGGTTTTTATTAAACTAAAGTTGTTTTAAAATCAGTCTAATTGCATCTGTTTTTATTTTATCTATATGTTTTATATGGATTTTAATTGGAAAGGCTAAAAAGTGGCTCTACTCATAAATAGTAAATGCATTAACTGCGATATGTGCGATCCAGAGTGCCCAAATGAGGCTATTTATATGGGGGCTAAAATATATCAAATAGATCCCAGTAAATGCACTGAATGCGTAGGTCATTATGATAAGCCTACTTGCGTAAGTGTCTGCCCAATTGATTGTATTAAGCCAGACCCAACCCATAGTGAAACTATTGATGAGCTTGCCGATAAGTACGTAAGGTTAACTAGTAGTTGTGGCTAACTGCTAAGCGTACTGTTTTAAAGCTGATTAACAGTACGCTTAGTAATATTCGTTTTTATAAGTCAGGGAAGTGGCCAAAAGCTTGATTTATTTCATGGTTTTGCTGACTGACCCAAGTAAAGTAATCTTTATTAGCTAATAAACTGGCGGCATCGTTGTCGATTATCACTATCGCGTTTTTATGCATTTGTAAAATTGACGCCGGGCAACTTGCCGAAAGTGGGCCGTTTACCATGTCATTTACCGCTTGTGCTTTATTTTTACCCGTGGCAATTAGTAACACATACTTAGCGTCCATTATGGTAGCAATACCCATGGTCATCGCCATTTTTGGTTGTTGCTCATCGTCTGAAAACATTCTGCTGTTGTCTGATACGGTTTGCTCAGTTAGCGATTTGATCCGGGTGCGAGATGCAAAGCTTGATGAGGGTTCATTAAAGCCAATATGGCCATTGCCGCCAATGCCTAAAAGTTGCAGATCTAAGCCTCCGAGCGCCGCTATTTGCTGCTCAAAATGTTCACCTTGTTTTCTAGGATCTTGTTTGGCGTTACAAGTTGGTAAATGGGTATTGTTTTTATCTATATCTATGTGATTGAACAGCTGGCTGTTCATAAAGTAACGGTAGCTATTACTATTATTTTCATCGATATCGTAATACTCATCTAAATTAAACGTATTTACCTGAGCAAAACTAATATGCTTATTTTTATACATCGATACTAGCTGCTTATATAAATCAATAGGCGTGCTACCTGTAGCTAGGCCTATATTTGCATTGCTTTTTGCTAAAATTAACTTTTGTAGCAACGTTGCTGCATTTTCAGCAACAGCTTTTTTATCATCAAATATAAGTACTTGCATTTTACTTCTCTATTAATTGATTTTGAGCGTAGTGATGCACACCGATTAAATCGGCATCTGCACCCGATACCGGCTGTAACAAGGTTACTTGATAAATTGCCGGTGCTTGTTGAATTTTTTCAGCTACTTTATTAAAAAACAATGCTGACAAACCCACACTGCCTCCAATAACAACCATTTCATTGCCAAATGTGGCTTTCATATTAAATATCAGCTCGGCCACGGCCGATGCGGCATTATCAATAATTTCGGCTACTTCAGGATGCTCAGCGTAGTTTGTAAATACGTCTTTTGCATTGAGTGTTTTACCCAGTGCTTTGCTGGCGTGTTTAGCAATGGCAGTGCCTGAGGCAATTGACTCAACACAGTTTTTTCTGCCGCAGTGGCAGCTGTAGTTATGGTTTGATTGAATATGTACTGTGGTGTGGCCTAGGTGGGCACAAAACCCATCGGCGCAGGTGATTATTTGGTCGTTAAATACAATGCCTGCCCCCACTCCAGTTGATACGGTAATGTAAATAAAGTTTTTATTTTTTACCTGCTCATTTACCGTGTATTCAGCCCAAGCGGCTGCAGAGGCATCGTTAATTATAGTGACGGGTAGGTTAGTTAGGCTTTCTAACTGTGCTTTTAATGGTAATTTACGACGCACAGATAAAAAATTCACAAATTCTGCGCTAACTTGGCCTGTGCAAGCAATATTAATTGCGCTGGCTTGAGGTACCCACTTTTCAATTACGGTATAAACGTATGCCGCTAAGTCATCAATATTAGTATGTATAATAGAGTCAACTTTTAATGAATTAACGATTTGGTCATTATCAATAAGTGCGCAGGCTATTTTGGTGCCGCCAATATCAATAGCAATATTCATCATTAAATATCACTCTTTGCATTGTTAATACTTTGCACAAACCACCCAGTTATATGCTCAAGGCGGGTAATTGCCGAGCCAACAGTGACACACAATGCACCGAGTTCAATTGCTTTTGCAGCGCGTTCAGGCGAGTTGTAGCGCCCTTCGGCAATCACTTTTATACCAGCACTGACTAAGTCACTTACTAATTGATAGTCGGGTTCGTTAGGGGTTGTACTTAAATCTAAATAACCAGATAGCGTACTGCCAATAAAGGTACAGCCCGCGTCATGTAAAAACTTGCCGCCAGCAAGGTCAGCACAGTCGGCCATAGCAATACAGCCGTGTTCGTGGATGGTGTTTAACAGGGTTAGCCTATCTACTGGGCGAGGTCTATCTGTGCCATCAAACGCGATAATAGTTGCGCCGGCTTCGGCCAGGCCAATAACGTCTTCAACAAAGGGGGTTATGCGTACCTCGGTATCAGTAAGGTCGCGTTTAACAATACCTACAATAGGAATATTGCTTACTTTTGCGACCGCACGTACATTTTCAATGCCTTCAATTCTTAGTGCTTTCGCCCCCCCAGCTACGGTTGCTAATGCCATAGCAACAATATGCTCAACTTTATCCATAGGACCATCGTCAAGAGGCTGGCATGATGCAATTAAGCTACTTTGCAAATGGTTTACTAAAAAACTCTCTAACTCTATATTTTTATTTGACATATTTTGCTCTTAAATTTGGTTATTGGTTCATTGTATATAAGGTTAATTTTGAAAGATCTTTATTGTGTGCAGGGAATAATAAACTAACTAAGTAGCCAACAATTAAGCAGGTTAAAATACCTATTGTTCCGTAAAGGTAGCCATTAGCCCAGCCATATTTCCATGCTGAAATCATTAAGCTCACCCCTGAGATTATACCTACTATAGCGCCTACAGAGTTAGCACGTTTGGTTAATGCGCCAAGTATAAATATGCCACCTAATGCACCCATAAACATACCAATTACTTTAAAATAAGCTTCCATTAGTGAGCGTATTTCAGGGTCGATAAATATTAATCCAACTAAGGTGCCTAATACGCCAGAAATAAAAGTAAGGATGCGCGCTAAGCTCATATAAGACTTCTCAGATTTGGCTAAATTAAAAGGTCGTACAAAGTCGGTTAATACCGTAGTGGCAATAGAGTTCATGCTGGTTGAAACCGTTGACTGCGCTGCTGCAAAAATACCCGCAATAATGAGTCCGGCTAAACCCATTGGTAGTTCATTTGATATAAACGTAGGGAAAATTTGATCAATTTGAATGGTTGGGTCGAGTTTTTCAGGGTTAAGTTGGTAAAAAGCATATAAGCCTGTACCAATACAGAAAAACAATAACGCGCCCGGCGCCGCTAATATGGCATTGGCCCAAATAGATTTAACCGCTGAGGCAGGATCTTTGGTTACCATATATCTTTGCACAACGGCTTGATCTGCAGTGTAGCTCGATAAATTTTGGCCAATACCGCCCAGCACAATAACCCAAATAGATAAGCTAGTAATACTCTCAAGGCTAAAGTCGTTATTAACTATGGTAAATTTATCGTCAGCAAAACCAATTTGTATAAAGCTATTAAAGCCATCATCGAGGCCTGCAATAATTACAGCAAAACACACAACAGCGCCAATAAGTAATACCACGGTTTGAATAGTATCAGTCCAAATAACGGCCTCAACACCACCCAGTGTACAATACAATAAACAAAGCACTCCCATAATAAGCACGCTATCAGAGGCACTAAGAGGGGTTACCGCCGACAAAGCCAACGCGGTTAGTGCCATAACAATACCCATACGGCCAATATGAAATAAGGTGAATAAGCCACTGGCAAAAAGTCGTACCGGCATATTAAATCTTTTTGATAAAAACTCATATGCACTGGTTGCATCTAGCTGTCTAAAAAAAGGAATTGCTACATATACGGCAATAGGCGCTACTGCAATTATCATCCAAATACCAATAAGTAGTACCCAGTTAGTTTGATAAACAATGGCCGGAAGGGCGATGTAAGTTAACGAGCTTAACATAGTGGCATAAATAGAGCAGGCTGCAGCCCACCAAGGTATTGACTGTCCGCCTCTAAAGTAATCGTTGGTGTTTTTATTTTTAAACATAAAATACAAACCAACCATGACCACAGAAAGTAAGTAAATCACTAAAACCAGCATGTTTTGCCAGCCAAAATCGCGGGCTGTATTACTAATTTCACCTTTAATTAAAACGGTATTGTTAGTATTTAACTCTGTTACTACTGCATAAGAGTGTTGCTGAACCTGAGTTATTTTATGAAAACGATAGTCTGACTTATTGTAATTAGACCATGCTTTAGTGATGGTATTGTATGACAAGGTTTTGCCACCTTGAGTCACTACCATAATATGAGATTGACCCAGAGGAGAGGCAAATACAAGCTTATCAATATCTACCAGCTCAGTGGGGTTATTACTTGTTACGGTTAACCATGAATTTGCAGCTTCATCAAACTCGTGTAATAAAAGTTTAGAATTAGAGTTGCTGCTTTGCTCTGCGCTTTGTTGTGAAACGGCGTAAATGCGGTTTTCGTTGCCATTATTTTGCACCACAAGTTCACTGTTAATAATGTTTAGATCTGTAAATAATGCTGCATTAAGTGGTGTCCACTGTTGCTGGTCATTATTTAGGGCTATTTTAAAAAAGTACCACTGCTTATCAAAACCGGTAATGTACACGTTTTGCCCAAATACTTGCGCACTTATTTTACTAAACGAACGAGGTAAGTTAGCTAACTGTTTTGAAACAATACTTTGAGATTCATCATGCCATTCTAAAACATTAACACGTGTAGATTTTACCCCATTAACTACACCGCCCAGCACAACTGTTTTGTTATTGTGCTGCACTGTAATTGCTTGCGCTCTATTACCATCAATAGGTTTGAAGTTTAATACAGTACTTATTTCATTTGTTGCTAGGTCTAGCTTATTTAATTTGGCAAAGTCGGTACTTGAAATAAACAAAGCGTCATTCGTTAAAAAATATAAAGAATCTTTATTTATAGGCAGGTGATTAGCGTTACTTTTAATAACATGCCAATCAAGCTGTGTTTTAGCAAATGTATTGCATGATGTTAAAAGTAATAAAAAAATTATAATTATTCTCATAGTGCAACTGTATACCTGTTTGTGGTGTATACCTGTTATACCACTTGGTGGGTGGGAAATCTATAAATTTAACATTTGCGACACAAAAAAAGGCTAAATTTAGCCTTTTTATAATATCTATAGTTTAATTAATTACACTTAAAATTTTAGTCGTAATAATTATCAAAAACATAATCTATATGGGCAGAGAGCTTTGCGTCAGCTCCCTCTACATCACCATTTTTAATACACTCAAAAATAGCAACATGGTCGTTATAACTTTGCTTATTTAATTCCACAGTATTAACGCGCTCGGGGCGAGCATCAATTAACCAGTCCATTAACGCTTGGTGTACAGCTAAAAATATTGGGTTACCTGGGATAGAAGCAATCACCCGGTGGAAGTAAATATCTGTTTTTCTAAATTGAGTGTCGCTATTAATAGATTTGCTATTCAACTCAAGCGCTTCACCTAGTTCTTTTATTTGGCTTGGCGTTGCTGATGATGCGGCGTAGCGTACTAAGCTAGATTCAAAAAATCGTCTTAACTGGTCAAAATATTTTAAACCATTAGGCTGGGCAAGAAAGTCTTTTGACATCCCTGATAACTCAGAAATAATGGTGTCGGCTGAAGGGCGTGTTACCCGGGTTCTTTCACCGCTACTTATTTTTACCAAACCTTTACGTGCTAGTGCCGCTAAAGCATCCCTGATCGAAGGTCTACCGACGCCAAATGCAGCCATAAGATCTCGCTCAGAAGGCAGTGCATCACCTTCAGAAATTTCACCTTGGCGGATCATGCGTTCGAGCTCTTCTTCAACCGTTTCTGACAACTTTTTACGTTCGACAGGGCGCGTAATTTTTAATGACATTTAAAACCTATTAAATGGTTAGCTATTTGCCTATTGTACCATAAAACAATCAATTGACTAATATTCTCCAAAAACTAGCGATATAGCTAGTCTATGGCCGTTTTTATCATAGCTAATGTGTTTTGTATGTATTGTATTCTACTCGCTAGCGGTTGCTGATGTGGCAAAATAGAAATTTTACAGCCTACAAAATCTAATTTAGCACTTTGTTGTAATTGCATACATTTTTTAATTTGATGCTCGCTCAACTCTGAATCTTTATTATTTAGCTGATCAAAATCATTCATAACAGGGGGCATATGGCTATCTTTCCAAGCGCCATATAAAGCCGATGTGCTGCTTGCCCCTGAAAATATCAGCCCTGAGAGCAAGTTTTCGTTAATGCAAAGCTGCATATGATGCAGTGGCCCGGTTGCGCTTTGAGCCTCAATGGCTGAGCGTCCCCAGTTAATAGTGATGCCTAATTTATTATCTGCCTGTTTATTAACTGTCGCTATAGCTAAAAGCTCGTCTTCAATGCGCATAAACCCTTTTTCACTGGATTGGTTTTGTATATATGCATCGCAATGCTCAATAATTAATTTAGCGCCATGCCAATCCCAGCTTTGCAGCTCATTAAGTGACTTTACTAATGCACTGACAGAAGATGAGGTATTAGGCGTAATTGTGGGGGCGGTATGAATTTGTATATGACTTACCACTTGTTTATTAAAGTGGTTATTTAACTTGGCTATTTCCGCATTGGCTTGTTGATAAAAAGCTAATGCATTAAGTCGACCTGCCTCGTTATCAGAAGCGATACCAAAGTGCGGATCTTTTGCCAACTCCCCCATAGTGCCTGGTATACAGGTAATAACATAGCACCAGTTTTTATCAAGTTGATTGTAAAACCAGTCATTATCATATTTATGCAGCTTGCCAGTAAAGGGCACTTCTAAACCATCTATTAAGGTATTGTTTTTTAGTTGTTGATAAAATAAATGCTCAGCTTCTTGATCCCAGCTCGCATCTGAAGGCACAGATGCATAAGCCCCTACAATTATTTTCATATTAATCCTTATAAGCCGCAATTTAGCGCCAGTAGCATAGTGATCATCGTTTTAGTCTTAAGTGGCTTAAATAACCATATTAAAACACTAAGGTTTTGATGTATATTGGTGTAGCTGTTATACCAGTAGTGTGTCTTCAAAACAACATCTGAATTTTTTAAATTAACTATTTAGGCTCAAAAGTGAAAATATATAAATACGGTAGTGACTCCCAACAATACGGACAGTTTTTTAGGCCAAATAGTGAAGCAAGCGTCCCTGTGGTTATTGTTATACATGGCGGTTATTGGAAGGATAACCATAGCTTAGATACATACCCTACTAAGCATATTGTTGAGTATTTATTAGGCTTAAATGTGGCGGTATGGAATGTAGAATATCGCAGAATGAATAGCATGGGACCTAATATTACCGCGCCATGGCCAACAATATTCAGCGATGTAGCACAAGGAGTGGATTTTTTAACCACTATTGCTGAGCAAGAAAAAATAGATTTAAAGCAGGTGATGATCATTGGCCACTCTGCAGGCGGACACCTAGCAACTTGGGCTGCATCACGCGCTATGATAGACAAACAATCGGAGCTTTATAACGATGCCAGCCTAGCAATAAATACGGTAATTTCTATCTCTGGGGTACTTGAACTAAGAACGGCTGCTGATTTGGGGCAACCACTACAAATTGAAAAATTATTAGGCGGTCAATTTACTCGCGATCACTGCCGAGTAAAAAACGCTAATCCGTCGCAGTTAATCAATAATAAAGTGAATTATATCATTATTCATGGTGATAGCGATGAAGAGGTGAGTATTAACCAAGCGGCTAGTTTTGTTGAAAATAGCCACTCGAGCAATGTGCTATTACATGTTCTAAAGGGGATTGGTCACTTTCAAATGTTCCCCAGCTTTAATAAAAATCTGCAAAGTTGGCAATTAGTGCAGCAAATTATTACCCAAAATCTACAAACATCTTAATTGAGCGTAAAATCACAGCGTAAAAAAGCCGCATAAATGCGGCTAATAAGAGTTATAGATTTCATTTCATCCCCCCGGTTATTAAGCTTAGCTTGTACTCAGGGTAAACGCAGCCGTTACTACGCTGGTTGGTGATCCATAAAACCTGCGGCTTGCATTTTAGCAACCACGTCTTTTTTCTCATCGTCGTTAAGCGCACGAATTGGTAAGCGTGGGTTACCTACATCAATACCATGTAGTTGCATTGCTGCTTTACCCGCTGCTACACCGCCATATTGAACCAGAGTACGAATTAATGCGATAACTTTATCCATCAACGCAGTTACGGTTTCTTGGTCACCTTTGTTGAACGCTTCGATAATTTCTAAATAAAGCGGAGCTGCGTAGTTATACGTACTGCCTACTGCGCCAATAGCACCTACTGCTAGGCCACCTGGAAGAAACTCGTCAACACCAAATGGAATATCGAATTTGCCGCCACAAGCACGCTTACAACGTTGGAATTCGTAAAGATCACCATGGTTAAACTTAATACCTGCAAGGTTAGGAATAACCTTGTCAGCTTTAATTAAAAACTGCTCCATATCAAACATCACACCCGACATACCTGAGTGGTAGTAGTAAAATGCTTTTGATGGTGCGGCAGCGGCAACCGTTGCACAGTAATGCACTAAATCGTCAACTGAGCCGGGTTTAAAGAAACACGGTGCGATAATAGAGGTAGCAAAAATATCAAGCGTTTCTGCGTGCTTGGTTAATTCAAGGCTGTCGGCTATTGATAATGCGCCGGTATGCACAGTAATACTTAGTTTACCTTGAGCTGCTGTAACCCAACGCTCAGCAATAGCTTTGCGCTCAGCAACCGAGCAGTTAAGGCCCTCGCCTGTAGTGCCACAAATATAAACGCCTTTAACGCCTTGCTTAATTAGTAGCTCAGCAAGTTGGTCAATAACTGGTAAGTTAACATCACCATTTTTATCAAACGGAGTATGAGGGGCTGCGATCAGTCCAGTAAGTTTATTCATTTTTAGCCTCTGTAATTTTAAAATATTGCTTTGCCGCCAATCCATGTGTTTAACACACGAGGCGACGAATTTGTTGTTGAAAGTAAAGTTAAGTCGGCATTGGCGCCGATGCTTAACTGCCCACGAGAGCCCTCTATTCCTAAAAATTCAGCTGGGTATAAACTAGCCATATTGAGGGCGTCGGTTAAGGAAATGTCTAACATGTGTGTTGCGTTATTCACTGCGGTGATCATATTTAGTGCTGAGCCCGCTAATTGGCCGCTATTGCTGGTTAATTTGTCGCCAACTAAGTTAATGTCATGGCCGTCAAAATGCAGTTGTGTTTGCTCGCTACCTATAGTCGACATTGAGTCGGTAACTAGCATCATTTTACGAGCGGCTTTTGCTCTATAAGCTAGTTTGGCAGTACTTGGGTGTACGTGGTGGCCATCTAAAATAATGCCACACCAGCTTTGCTCATCAAGTAATGCAGCTCCCACCATATTTGGCGCGCGCGACTCAAGTGCTGACATAGCATTAAATAAATGGGTAAAACCCGTTGCGCCAGCAGCTAGTGCGGCCTGTGCTTGCTCAAAACTTGCGTTTGAGTGACCTAAACAAACATGTACACCGTGATCTACTAATATTTTAATTGTTTCGCAGCTGACATTTTCAGGGGCTAATGTGACTATTTTTATGCCTAAATCGTCACGACAATAAATATCTAATTCTTGCTGGCTTAAACCGCGAATTTGTTGGCTACTGTGAATGCCTTTTTTAGGCTCGCTAATATGTGGGCCTTCAAAATGTACTCCTAAAATACCAGGGGTGTGCTGTGCTATAGCGGTACTTATTAGGTTGGCAGTTTGTTCTATTTTATTTAAATTGCTGGTGATTAGCGTAGGCAGTAAGCTGCTAGTACCATACTTAGCATGTGCTGTGCTCATTGCTGTTAGGGTTTGTAAATTGGTATTTTGATTGAGTAAACAACC
The DNA here is from genome assembly GCF_017653575.1 of Pseudoalteromonas sp. K222D. Classification (NCBI taxonomy): domain Bacteria; kingdom Pseudomonadati; phylum Pseudomonadota; class Gammaproteobacteria; order Alteromonadales; family Pseudoalteromonadaceae; genus Pseudoalteromonas; species Pseudoalteromonas sp. K222D. The sequence continues at coordinate 24,839 of NZ_JAGGDL010000037.1, read as the reverse complement.
TCCGCCACCATTAACTTGCGTATCAATAAATCCAGCAGTTAATAAGCCACTAACTTTAGTTTCAATGGCGCCTTTTACAGTATCAAAAGCAATAATTTTGCCATCTTTAATACTAATAGGGTGGTTAGAGTGTAGTGTTTTGCCATCAAATAGATGATCGGCTATTAAAGTGGTGATCATGACAAGTCTTCTAAGTTAGTACTGACATTTAAAGCGGTGGACTAATTTTTTATGGTTAGTCCACCATTGCATTTAATATTTTAAGTATTAAACGGTTAACCCAAGCTTACTTAGATTAGAAGTTTAATTTAACACCGGCGTAATACGAGCGGCCTGTTAAATCATACGCACTACCATTTGTTAAAGTACCTTGTTGCTGATACTTATGACCAGCCGTTAGGTGTGGTGGCTGCTCGTCAAATAAGTTAGTGATACCAAAGTAAGCATTGATTTGGTTAGTAAAGTTATAGCTAAAACGCACATCGTTATAAAGACGTGAGTCGATAGAGTTAAGCTCTTCTGTTAATACGGTATTATCGTTACGGTCTTTGGTTTCATCCCAGTAACGTACTTGCCAATACACATTGAACTCATTAATTGTGTACGATGCATTAACGTTAAAACGCAGCTCTGGAAACATTACTTCGCCAGCTAGCTCTTGTTTGTCACCCGTTTCGAGTCCTGTAATGCTATAAGTGTCTAAGATGTTTGCTGCAAAGCCTACATACAAATCGCCATCACCTAAGTCGGTCATGTATGACACATCAATATCAAGGCCTCTTGTTTCAATGAGGTTTTCGTTACCAGATGCTGCATTTACTTCAAGTGCTGCACCTGAACGTCCATCACGGCGTACTAAGCCGCCACATTGTGCATCAAAATTGCTAGGGTCTGCAGAGTAACAACGATTTAAGATAACGGTACGGTCAGTTTTAGCGATGGCATCATCAATCTTAATGTCGTAATAATCAAGTGACATTTGTAAGCCAGAAATCGACTCTGGAGTAAAAACAATACCCGCAGTGAAGGTATCAGCTTTTTCTTCTTTAACATCGGTAGAGCCGCTTAATAAACCTGCGGTATTTTGGCGCTCTACTTGCGTTAAGTTAAACGCGCCATCGTTATCAATACGATCTGAAATCGCATCAATTGAACGACAGTTAACGGCGATATTACCGCTATCGGCATTAGTTACTCCGTTACAAGGGTCGGTTATTAGTGCTGCAGTTGCAGTACCACCAGCAAACAAGTCGCTTACGTTAGGAGCACGTACTGCAGTTGCCATAGCACCACGTAGGCGAATACTATCGGTTATTGGTGCATCTAAGCCAATAGTCCAGTTAGTAGTGCTACCTACAGACGAGTAATCGCCAAAACGTACTGCAGCAGATAAGCTTAACTTTTCATGCAGTGGAATATGTAACTCACCAAATACGTCAACAACATCAAATGAGCCTTTGGTTTTTGCAATTGCTGCACCGCGTACAATACCCGCTTGGCGTAGTGGATCTGGTGTTTCATGGCCTTTTTCTTCACGGTATTCTACACCACCAGCAAAACCAATAGTGTCTACGTCGTTACTAACGGCATAATCTAATCGACCAGCAACAACGGCGGTTACTACCACTTGCTCAATACTACCTTCTAGGTTGGTATCAGCTGATAAGTAATCTACTGCTTCAGGCGAAATGCCATTAAGCGAGAACGGGTTAAATACAACACAGCCGTTAATGCGTGCAATATCATCAGCACATTGGAATCCGCCAGCGCCATTATCTTCAACATTTAAAGCAAAGCGAGCACGGTCAAGGTTAATATCGCCATGGTTAGTTTGCTTTTGGTCTGTAACGCCATAAGTGCCGCTTACTTTTAAGTAAATATCATTTGAAATATCATATTCATATTCGCCAGCAACTCTAAATGTGCTACGGGTGTTCTCCGCGCCACGGTCACCAAATTCATATAGGCGTCTAAATGTTAAGCTTGCATCATCAAGACTATTAATGCCGTCGGCAAGTAAGTTATTGCCAAGTGCAGTACCTGCAAACCAAGGGTGCGTTGCAATATCAATACCTGTAGTACCACCTTTAGATAACTTAAAAATGTCGTTGCGGGTATCAAGTGGAATAGGCTCATAACGAGCTCGTGAATCTACACGCGCGTAGTTAGCAGTAAAGTTCATCCGCGATTTTTCGTTTAAATCCAGTGATAAACCAGTTGCAACAAAGTGGCGTGTTAGTGGCGCTACCATAGAGCGATAATCGTGAAAGTTAAACGCATCAGATGTTGCGGGATCATCGGTACGGGTAAATAAGCTACCGTCACCATTGTATTTATCAATACGGCCACCAAAAACATGCGAAGAACCCACAAACTGAGACGTATCTAGTATGCCATCGCCATTGGTATCAACAGCATCTTTGTGCACGCGTGAATAGTCACGATCGCCAGCCATTAAGCCATCGTCTTCAGAGTAACCAACGGATAACCAAGCATTACCGTCATCAAAGTTTTTACCAATTGAAAATTCGATATCTCTTGTGTCTTTATCACCTTCGCCACTGCGTCCGGCTTGTGCTTTAAACGCGACACCGTCAAAGTTTTTCTTAAGGATAATGTTAACCACACCTGCAACTGCATCAGAGCCATAAGCGGCAGATTGACCGCCGGTAAGTACTTCAATACTTTGGATCATAGTGGTAGGAATTGTGTTTAAATCAACGCCGTAGCCAGAGCCAACAGACATGCCAGAAACGTAACGCTTACCATCAACTAGTACTAAGGTACGCGAAGATCCTAAGTTACGTAAAGCAACGGTGTTTAAGCCTGAGTCTTGCTCGCTGATATTTGAGCTTGCCGAGGTTGTATCACCCACTACTGAGGGCATTCTAGCTAGTAGGTCACCCACGTTTACTGCGCCAACACCTTCAATATCATCGGCGTCTAATATTTTTACCGGTGAAGCAGATTCGAAGTCACCTTTACTAATATATGATCCAGTTACAATTATTTTTTCTACTTTTGCTTCTGCTTTTACATTGTCTGCATCTGCAGCTAATGAATAAGTTGTTACCGAAGCAATACTGATCGCCAGTAGTGATTTAACAAGTGTTTTTGATTTCAACATGGTATCCCCAAAAATTTATAATTATTTTTTAAATGTTTATTCATAACTCGCTTTGCTCGATAACAGCAAAATAACACAACAAAGCACTGAAGTTACAAGTACGCCATTAACCTGTTATACCAGCGTACCACTTGAGCGTTTTAAATGTCAAAGTTAAAATCTGTTTTTTAACTGGTTGTTTACATGTTTGGCGCTATATTGTTAATTTTATTTAGTTTATTCATATAAAATTTTATATGCGGCTATTAACACTGTAAATGTGGCTAGCAATGAGCTAGCCGAAGGCGTTATGAGGTAATAATGAAGAGAGTTATAAGGGGCTATTTGCGCTTTATGCGTCGTTATTTTGTAAACTAATGCGCGTAAATGAAATAGCACTATAGTTATCGCGTTCAAACATCACGCCTATCTCGTTATTGCTTAACTGGCAAATAGAAGAGTAGCCAAATGAGCCTTTATAAACACATGCTATGTGTTGCCAGCTTGTAGCGTCATCTAGGCTTATTTTTAGAGTGCCTTGAATGCGTTGTGACTGGTTTTCTGGGCCGCAATATAATAGTCCGCTGTGTTTAGCGTCGTGTTGTAAGCTAATAATACTGCCCTGACATTCAGGCTCGGTTAAATCGGGAGTGTCTTGCAGTGGTGTCCAACTAATACCGCCATCTTCACTAAAGGCAGTTTTACGCAGGTGATTACCATGGTAACTGCGAGCATTAAGTAGTACCCGACCATCAGCAAGCTCGGCCATTTGTGTTTCATTAGCGTGCTCAGCTATTGCAGCAGGGGCAACCTCACCGTATTGCCACTGATGTCCACCATCGTCACTATACACAGCATATACTTTCATATTATCCCAAGGGCCTTGGGTAAATGGCATTACAATACGGTTTTTATAGCTCCCGGTGCGCAGTTGAATACCTATGCCTGGGCCACCAGCGTAGCAGGTAACCTCGGTTGGGCGTTTAACTTGGCGGGTAATATCTACCCGTGGTGACCAATTGAGCCCGCCATCGCTGCTGCGTTGTACAAAGGTACGGCAAATTCGCCCTTGGTAGCCTGTCTCTACCGCGCCTTCGTGAACATTAGATGGAAAGTTTTGCCCTGCATGAGATACCCACGCTGCTGGGTTTTCAACTTGTTCGGGCGTGGTATATGGATACTCTTGGTACATTAATACTATATCGCCTGAGCCAGCATCAATTACAACCAAAGGATTATTTAAGGCATTATCGCCAGCATCGGCTACCAGAATTTGATCGCTCCAGCTTGTGCCGTTATCTTGGCTGGTTTTTAGTACAATTTTATTGTGAGCATGGTCTGACAATATCGCACGTGCTTCGCAAAATGCGAGTAGTTTTCCATCTGGCATAGGCAATAATGCCGGAATACGATAACTACCAAAACCATCTGTTTCGGCCTCAAAAATATTGCTGATCACTGTGGTATTTGTCAGTGAAGGTTGCACAGTACTCATTTAAAACTCCTCGGCTGCAAGGGTTGCATAATAGTGGTTTAAACGGCTGCAGCTAGCCGATCACTTCATAGTATGAATAGTTAAGCCGCTAAGGTTATTAGCCGGTTGTTTGCTAAATAAGGCGCTGGCAACATAGCCAACAAAAATACAGCTAACTATGCCAATGGTGCCAAATAAATAGCCTTCTACTAGCTCAAATATCCATGCAAACATCATAGTAATTACGCCAAAAAATAACCCAACCATGGCACCAGAGGCATTGGCTCGGGTACTAATTATACCCAAAATAAATAGCCCACCGAGTGCACCCATAAACATACCTACCACTTTAAAGTACTCCTCCATTAACGAGCGTATTTCGGGGCTAATAAATAATAAGCCAACTAAAGTACCAAAAATGCCTACCAATAGAGTTAACAGTCGCGCTGCATTTAGGTAGCCTTTTTCACTGCGGCAAAGGTTAAAAGGGCGCATAAAATCGGTTACTAATGTGGTCGACATTGAGTTCATACTGGTTGATACGGTAGATTGTGCAGCAGCAAAAATGCCAGCAATAATAAGCCCTGCAATGCCAATAGGTAGCTCACTGGAAATAAAAGCAGGAAATATTTGGTCAATTTGCTTGGTTGGATCGAGCTTTTCAGGATTCGACTGGTAAAAAACATATAAACCAGTACCAATAATAAAAAACAATACAGATGCTACCGGTGCCATAATACCGTTAGTCCAAATTGATTTGCGGGCAGAGGCCACATCTTTAGTGGTCATGTAGCGTTGTACAATAGATTGATCGGCTGTATAAGTTGATAGATTTTGCCCTATACCGCCCAGCACAATTACCCAGATAGAGAGCTTAGTGAAACTATCCATACTGAAGTCTATATCTAGGGTTTTAAACTTGTCATTGGCGATACCACTGCGAAATATTTCCGCTATGCCACCATCAACACCGCTGACAATATAAGCAAAGCATAATAGTGCACCTAAAAGCAGAACCACGGTTTGTATGGTGTCGGTCCAAATAACGGCTTCAATACCACCGAGTGTGCAATATATTAAGCTCAGTACTCCAATGATCAGCACGCACTGCCAAGCATCAAAAGGAGTTACAGCTGCAAGCGCAAGGGCAGTTAACGCCATAACAATACCCATGCGACTAATATGAAACAGGGTAAATAAGCCACTAGCAAACAGGCGCACCGGCATATTAAAGCGCAGTGATAAAAACTCATAAGCACTGGTGGCATCTATTTTACGAAAGAACGGCATAGCAACATAAGCTGCAATAGGCGTTACCGCTAAAATCATCCAAATACCGCCCCAATATAACCAGTCGGTTCTGTAAACAATGGCAGGAATACCCACAAAGGTCAGCGAGCTGAGCATAGTTGCGTACATTGAGCAGGCATTAGCCCACCAAGGAATATTTTGGCCACCGCGAAAGTAGTCGTTCACGTTTTTGTTTTTAAACACGAAGTACACGCCAATTAGCACCATAGCAAACAAGTACACAACCAATACCGTCATATTTTGCCAGCCAAAGGCGTCACTCGCTTCGGCAATTGCTGCTACTTGTAGACTACTATTAAATTTATTGGCTTGATGAACGAGTATTTTTCCATCCCAAGGTAATACTGCCATTGAGGTTGTAGTTTGCTGAACAGGCATAGCCAAAAGCTGTGGATCAATGCTGTCATATTTTGCCCACACATTAGTGATGGCGTTATAGCTCAGCACCTGTGTTTGGTTGGCGCTACTGGCAAAAAGTAAAAAATGAGACTGGCCAATTGCCAGTGCATTACCAGAGCTCAACTGTAAATTAGGTAACTCACTGTTAAACCCGCTTTGTGGCGTCCAATGTGGTTGTGAATCGTCTGCCTTATATTTCCATAGTGAACTTTGGCTGTCGGAATTTGGCATTTCTAAAGCAAATAATACATCTCCACGGCCGTCATTTTGGCTAACTAATGTAATTGATTGCGGGCGAGGCGTTAATTTATGCCAGTTTGCCGCTGCAGTATAGTGCTTTGGCTCACTACCTTGGGTGAAAGCAGCTAGCGCTGTTGTGGATAAATCAAGCGCATAAAGTGCAGTGGTTTTACCTGTGTCAGTTGCCGTTATCAGTACATATAAGGTACTACCAACAAAGGCAGCAGAACCTTCACGCATAGGAATAGGCAGCGCAGGCAGTGTATGCATTTCTATGTCAGATGCCTGGTTACGACGCACTAGCAAAGTGTCGTTAAAGGTATGAGTTTCATCACTGCCACCAAGCAGTACTATGCCATTTTCAAAAGAGGCAGAGGCTCCATATGCACGTGGTGAAGGCAGCTTTATGGCAGCTTTTTTCCAATTTAAAGCACGTGGCTGATTAGGGTTTTGCTCCCCAAACCATATTGAACTGAGGTATTTGGGAGTGCTATTTCGGGAGTTGTTAGTACTTATTCCACCAGCAATTATCAGTAATTCATTATGTACCCCAACTAAAGGAGCATAGCGAGAAACGGCTTCTACTGGCGCGGCTTGCTTACTCCAGTGTAGAGCAACGCGCTCGCCAGCATATGCATGAGAAGTTAAGCCAAGCAAGATTGCCAAGAGGCAAAAAATAACATGTAAAGCTCGCAATGAATGAGTGCGTAAGCGCATTGAAAAAAGACGATGCATAGCGGGTATTCCTATTATTTTTAGCAGAGTTTAATACACAAAGATGGATAACACTGTTTCGGATGTATACCTGTTATACCAGTTGTTATTTTCTAAATCTAGCAATACAAGGTAAATGGGGTGAATTAATTGTTGGTGTTGTAGTTGTTAAGTAAATAAATGTTGTGCAGGGCAACGCTGATTTATTAATAATATTGGCCGCAGCTAGTACTTAGCGCGAGATAGTGTGCGGGTTGCTGAGCATGTATTAGCAAGTGCTCAGCATATTCTAATAAAACAGCTATTAGCTTAAAAAAAACATGCAGTAAAAGGAAGGTTGTTACATCAGGTTACTTCGTAACTTAGTTATTTACCTTAACGGGCACGGTAAATTCGGCAATAAATAACGCATTATTATTTTTAAGAGTGAGCGAACCTTGGTACTTTTCGGCGATGCTGGCCACAATTGATAGGCCAAGCCCAGCGCCGTTTGCTGCGCCTTTACGCCAAAAACGAGTTGCCATATTAGCTAAATCAGCTTGGTTAATATGGGCGTGGTTACTAATGGTTATTTTTAGTGCTGTGGCTGTTAAATTAGCGGCTAAAATGACTGGTGTATTCGCTTTGCTGTACTTAAATGCGTTATCAAGTAAATTACGACACACTATAGTGAGCATGGCACTGGGAATACAATACACTGGCTGGCTTGCTGTTATATTATAGGTTAAGCGGGCGTTATTGTGGTTTGATTCTGTTACCACAGTAGTAATTAACGAATCAAGCTCCCAAGGCTCTGTAATGTTTAGCGGCGTGTCGGCATCTACATGGGCTAACACCAGTAGATTGTCTAAAATAGTATTTAATCTATGCGCACTTTTTTTAGCTTGCCCTAGTGCTTTTTGTTGAGTGGTATCTTGCGTAAGCTCTGCTAATTGTATTTGCGCTAAAATGCCGGATAGTGGGGTTCTTAGCTCATGCGCGGCATTACTGGTAAAGTGTTTTTCGCGGCTGATCCCTTTTGCTAAGCGGACCATTAAGGCATTTTGGCTAGTTATAAGCGGTTGCAGTTCTTTTAAAGGCTGGTTTAACTGTATCGGTTCTAAGTCGTGACTGCCGCGTTTTTCAAGCGCGTGTATTAATAACTTTATTGGCCGTATTCCTGTGCCAATTGCAAACCAAAGTAATATTAGGGCAACAAAAATAGCTAACGCCGGTGGAATGAGTATGCTAATGAGCAAGTCGTGATAGAGCACATCGCGCTCGGCCACTTTATCGGCAATGGTAATTTTATATTGCGCAGTAATTAAGGTGAATGTACGCCACTGCGCTTGCTCAGAGCTTAAATAACTAAAACCTTGGTTTAAGCTAGGCTGATTGGGAAACGATTTGCTGTTACTGCTGGCAATTATACTGCCTTGCAGGGAGCTAATTTGACAGGTTAGGCCTTTTTCAGTGTTTACCCCACTGGCATTTATAATATCAGGGAGGTTTTTACTGAGCGCATCTTTGGGTACGTGGGCTAAAATGTTACCTAACATAAAAGCGGTTGAGCGCAGGCGCTGATCAAAGTTAACCTCTAACTTATTGTTTAACCCCGATATCATCCACACACTGGCGATAAGCCAAAAGCCTAAAAAGACCGCTGCAACCAATACCGTTAACCGTAACCGCAAGCTCATTAGTGGCTCACCTCTATTGTGCCTAATCTAAAGCCTAGGCCACGTATGGTTTCTATTGCCGGTGCGCCTAGTTTTTTACGTAAATTAAAAATATGTACGTTAAGTGCGTTACTCGCTACATCATCGCACACGCCATAAAGTACATTTTTTAACTGGCTTTGGGTTAAAATTTGTTGCGGACTATTTAAAAAGGTTTGCAGTAATAAGTCCTCGTTACGTGACAAGCAAACAAGCGTGCCATTGAGTAATGCTTTATGTTGCTCTAAATCGTATTGCAGTGCGCCGTGAGTAATTGTATTGCTGAGCCTATCGCTTGCGCGGCGCTTTAAGCTTAATAGCCGCGCTAATAACTCTCTTAAATCAAAAGGTTTTACCAGGTAGTCGTCGGCGCCTTTTTTTAATCCAATAACTTTGTCATCTATGGTATTGCTCGCGGTAAGAATAAGCACGGGTAGCGAAAAACGATTGTCACGCAGCCAGCTTAACCAGTTAATGCCATTACCATCGGGTAGGTTTAAATCAAGAATGCATAAATCAAAATTGCTCGATTGCATATAAGTAGTGGCTGCGCTTAGTGTACTAACGTGCTCAACGGCTAGCCCTTGGTGGGTTAAGTAAGTACAAATAGCGTCGGCTATTACGTCATCATCTTCCACTAACAATACAAACATACTCGCTACCCTGTTTAAAATACCCTAGCTAGAATACCTGTTTCCATTGGTGAAGTAACTGCTATGTGCTTATTTACTATTAATTTTTGCTCTTAATATTGGCTTAATTAACGCTTTGTATACTATAGCGGCTAACCGTATTTAAAGAAGATTTATAGCCATGTTAAGTATTTCACTCGGGCCGTTTGTTATTGCCATTTCGCAGCTTATTATTTTATTAGGCTTAGGCGTATTTTGGTTGCTTACTTATTTACAAACTCGTAAGCAACCACAGCAAAAAGCAATTTTAGACACTGTATTTAAAGCATTTGTAGTGGGCTTTATTGTTGCGCGATTAATGTTTGTTTTGATTATGTGGGATGCGTATCAAGAAAACTGGTGGCAACTTATTAATATAAGTGATGGCGGCTTTATGCCTACCTATGGCTGGGTGGCGGGTGCGCTTGTGTTGGCGCTGTATGCGCGAGGCAAAAAAGCAGTGCTGAAAACCTATTTCATAGCGGCTATTGTCGCGTTGCTTACCATTATGGTGCCTACCTTTGCTGCCTCTATTTATAAAGCTGGGGTTGAGCTGCCACAATCTGCGGTATATAACCTGCGTGGTAAAGAGGTTGATTTACAGTCATTTAAAGGCAAACCTGTCGTTATTAACTTTTGGGCGTCGTGGTGCCCACCGTGCCGTAAAGAAATGCCGGTATTACAGGCTGCGCAAAAAAACAATCCTAATATAGCTTTTGTTTTTGTTAACCAAGGAGAGGATTTATTTACGGTACAAAAATTTATTAATGCTGAGCAGCTCGACTTACGCAATGTGTTTTTTGATCAAAACAGTAATGTAAGTCGTGAATCCGGAGCTGCTGGGCTACCAACCACGCTTTTTTATAGCAGTGATGGCAAATTAGTAACCAGTCACATGGGAGAGCTCTCACACGCGAGTTTGCGTTATTACATGCAAGCTATAAATCAACAGTCTGCACAATAAGGATGCCTCATGAAGTTAATTTATTTATTGCCATTACTTGCGTTTACCTCGCCCATATTGGCTCAACAAAAAGCACTGCCAGCACCCCTTAAGTTAGTTACAGAGCAAGGCGGCGAAATAGTCAGCGAGTTTGCAGCGCCTGCCAACATGAAAGGCTATGTTGCCGACTTTAAAGGCCAAGTTATTACTTTATATATCACCGCCGACGAGCAATATTTATTTACCGGCCCTATGCTTGACGCCAATGGTAATAATGTAGGAGAGCAAGCAGCAAACGACTACGCTACAGGCCCTAAAGCGCAAAAAGACTGGCAAACATTAGAGAGTAGCCATTGGATAGTCGATGGTTCAGCCAAGGCAAAGCGAGTAATTTATACCTTCACTGATCCAAACTGCCCTTACTGCAGACAGTTTTGGCAAAATGCGCGTCCTTGGGTGGATGCGGGTGAGGTACAAATACGCCATATTTTAGTGGGTATTTTAAAAGCCGACAGCTTAGGCAAAGCGGCGGCTATTATGAGTGCAAGCAACCCTGAAGAAGTGTTAAAAAAGTTTGAAAACGATAATTTAGCGCGTACATTACAGCCGCTAAAAAATCCACCTGAGCACATAAATGCGCAATTAATGAAAAACCATCAAATAATGATGGGGGTTGGTGCCAGAGCCACCCCCGCTACTTTTTATCACGATGCTAATGGTGCGGTAAAAATGCAAATGGGGTTACCGCCTGCCTCATTAATGACTGAGATCCTCGGCCCACTGCCAAGTAAGCCAACCAAGTAAACAACCAACCAAGTACATAGTGTGCAACGTCAAGCCGGTAAAAGTTTTACCGGCTTTTTTATAAATAACGTTAAACATTGTTACACTTTGTTATTTACATAAGCTATTCAGTAAGTTATCGACTTTATTAATCGGCCATTAAGTTTGGCGCTGTAGACTTAGCAGCAATTTTTGACCCGCTATTGACCTTTATTGATAGCGCTGCCGCTAAGTATCAAAAGCGCATAAAACGGAACCGCACACTGTCATGAGTACTTGCAATAATCGCCCCTTTTCACTACCAGCATTAACATTTATAAAATCAGCGCTGTGTTTATCTGTTTTATCTGCCATAGGTAGCGCGTATGCGGCGCAACCAGCCATACCTGTTAAAAATAATGCCGATATAGAAGTAATAGAAGTACGAGGGATTCGCTCCAGTATGGCCGAAAACCTCGACATTAAACGCATGTCTAGCTCAGTTGTTGATGCTATAACCGCAGAAGATATTGGTAAGTTTCCAGATAAAAACGTAGCCGACTCATTGCAACGTATACCAGGGGTAATGATTGAGCGTGATGGCGGCGAAGGCGCATCGGTAAGTATTCGTGGTTTGTCGTCTGAGCTTACTTTTACTCAGCTTAACGGTAATTTTATTGCCTCGTCACCAGGCGAGCCTTCGCGTTCGTTTGATTACACGCTACTCCCTTCAGCCATGATAGCCAGTGTTGAGGTATATAAATCGCCCGAAGCGCGTTTAGATGAAGGTGGTGTAGGCGGCACAGTATTAATGCATAGCCGTAAGCCGCTTAGCATGGAGGCAAACTCTGGAGTACTCAATGTTGAAGGTACTTACAGTGATGTAACGCAAAACAGTGAGCCACAACTAACCGGTTTATATTCTTGGAAAAACGATGCAGAAACGCTTGGTTTTTTAGTAGGGTATACTCGCCAAGAGCGCACCAACCGTACCCTCTCTGGTGGCACCGATGCCAATGTGTGGCGCTACACAGGTGATGGCCAACCGGTAGATGTAAATGGTAATGCGGTAAATAACAATAATAGCTGGGATACAATTACCGATACCAATGGTAATAATTATGATGGCGTGTGGTTTCCACAAGTCGTGCGCGGCTCGGTACTTAATGAAAAACGTGAACGTGAAGGCATACAGTTTAGTACGCAGTGGCGTCCAACTAATCGTGTAGAAATAGGATTAAACTATTTTGGCTTTACGCTGGGGCAAAACAGAACTGAGTCGGTTATTGATATGCCAGAGTGGTCGTTAAATCCCGATTACCTAACCGATGTGAACTTGGATGAATCGGGCACGATTGTTAATGGTATGCAGTTTGATGCTACAGCGAGTGGCGCACAAGGTGACATGCAGTTTCCGTGGATGCGTGGCAGTTATCTTCGTGAGGAGTCGAGTTCAGATACCTTCGATTTTAATTTAACTTACGAAGGTGATGATTTTAAAGCGCGCTTTGTTGCGGGCAATACTCGCTCAAAAGGCGGCCCAGAAGAAAGTTGGGAGGCCGCCTATAAAAGCTCAAATGCCAGCGAAAACCCAACAACCATTGAAAACGCAGCGCAAAATGCTGGTTGGCAACTTGATAAAAACGATGTAACCCTCAATATAGACCCAAATACACTGGCTAATTTACTCAGTGGCGTAGGCGGTGGGCGCGATCCGGGTTCATCAAACTCAAGCTTTGTACGCAGCGAGCTTGAAGAAAGTTACTACCAAGGCGATCTAGATTTTTACACCGATTGGGGTTTTTTAACAGCCATTAAAACCGGCGTAAAATACCGTGAAGCCACATTGCACCGCGAAACCGGTAATACCTTCTTTTTAGATCCTAGTTTTGATATTGCCGCCGGGGAAGCCAAAGAGGGCGGCATAACCCGCTTTGATAGTTACCAGTGGAATAACGGTATGCCGGCAGCGCAAGATGTTTTTATTAACCAAGGCAATATTGCAGGTGGCTTTAATATAAACCAAATGCCCAGTATTGATTGGGATAAATACCGCGATATGATTACCAGTAACTACGTGCCTTACACCCGTATGGAAGACAACTTTGTATACGATATAGAAGAAAAAATAGCGGCTTTTTATCTGCAAGGTGACTTTGAATTTAATCAAGTTAGAGGTAATTTAGGGGTACGGGTTGTACGCAGCAAAACCATGAGTGCTTCTACCGATTTATATACCTACTTTTTAGATCATACCAATGATGAAACAGGGGAGCCTGTTACCGGTGATGATCGCTCAGTCGAGGATTACCAACTTGTAGTGCAACAAAACACCGACACCCAAGTACTGCCTAGCTTTAACATTGCCTGGGATGCCACAGATGACTTAGTTATTCGTGGCGCGGTTGCTAAAGTAATGTCGCGCCCCGATTATGCTGATTTAGGCGCGCAGCAACGCATTAGTTATATTTCAGACGAGTGGGCACAAGACAGAGCCGATTTTAACGAGCAACCTGGCTTTAGTGGCAGTGGCGGTAATAAAAACTTAAAATCGTTTATATCGGTACAAGCCGATTTATCTATCGAATACTATTACGCTGAAGGCTCAGCAATTGGCTTAGCGCTGTTTCATAAAAAAGTTGATAACTTTGTAGTGCCAGTGGTAATTAACGCCCAACAAAACTTTGCTGGTAAAGACGGTATTGTAGAGGCGGGTAATATAAATATTACTCCTTACAGCACAGTAGGTAATGGCACTAACGCGGTATCTAAAGGAGCCGAGGTGTTTTTGCAACATGCCTTTGATAGCGGCTTTGGTTTTTACGCTAACTACACCTATAACAAAACCAATAAAGCAGAAGTAACCGTAGATGGCGAAGCATTTGGACAATCGCCACTGATCGGCAGTGCTAAGTATCAATATAATACTTCGGTTTATTTTGAGGGTGATGATTTTAACATACGTGCCTCATACAATAAGCGCGGCGAAACGGTACTGGGCTTAAATAGTGGCTTAAACGTGTACCAAGACCCATATGATCAAGTTGATGTTAATGCCTCAATTAACTTATACGAAGGCCTTAGTTTTACCGCAGCAATTATAAACTTAACCAAGTCAGAGTCGGTTACCCGTTTAGGTAACGATAGTGACGCACGGTTACTAAACTCAAGCTACTCGGGCAGGCGTTATTACGCTGGGTTTAACTACAGCTTTTAAACTGCTCCCTAAAGCAACTTTTAATAAGCCGGCTTAAACATAAAGTTGGCTTATTATTTGTGTTTACCTTGTTTCTTAACGGTATGAATACTATGATGAATTTATAATTAAAATTGAGTAATCACCGCGAGTAACTAATATTGATAACCTATCAGCCTTTAATTAATGACTCTGCGTCCTTAATCGAATTTACCCGCATTTATTTAGCCGTTTTTTATACCTTTGTAGCGGGGTTCTACACGGTTAGAATACTCTATAAAAACAGCAATACACCATCGGGAGTAATTTTTACAGGGAAAAAATATTGCGCTAATTGGTGGAATCACTTCGTTTTTCGTTTTTTTAGAGCTGCTATTTGGTTGGTGTGTGTTGTAAGAGTATTTATACCTGCAACCGATAACTACCTCGGAATTTTTGTGCCGTTAAATACATGGCCAGGCGTAATGCTAGGTAATGCTTTATTAACTGTTGGTTTTATATTAACTATGGTGGTGCATTTTAATATGGCATCACTTTGGCGTTCAGGAATAGACCCACAAGGGCCCGATGAGCTAAAAGTAAACGGCTTTTATGCGTATTCTCGTAATCCTATGTATTTAGGCGTTGCTGCGGCGCAGTTAGGCTTTTTTTTAGCATTGCCGAGTGTGTTTAGCTTAGTGTGTTTACTGGTTGGGCTTACTGCGTTATATCGTCAGGTGTTGATTGAAGAGCAGCATTTGGTGAGCATATTTAACACCCAATATAAAAAATATAAAGAATTAGTACCACGTTGGTTATAGCGCTAAGGCTTAGCAATTATTAGGTTTAACATATAGTTCAATAAATGTTTTTTTAGCAATGGGTCTTGAAAATATATACCCCTGAATATAATCGCAATTGAGCTGTTCTAAAAGTGCGTATTGCTCTTGAGTTTCTACCCCCTCGGCAACCACTTTAACCTTTAAGTTATGGGCCATAGTAATAATAGCTTTAATGAGTGCAATGCTATTGTTATTGCTCTCTATGTCGTTAATAAATGAACGATCTATTTTAAGTATGCTTATAGGAAGCCGCTGTAAATAAGAAAGCGATGAATAACCAACGCCAAAATCATCAATAGCAATATCAATACCTATTGTATTTAAACGTTTAAATTGGCTTTGAATTGGCGAGTCAGGGATCATTAAGGTATTTTCGGTTACCTCAATTAAAATGGTGTGTGCGGCTAATTCATATTGCTTACTTGCCTCGACCCACAAGTCAACCCAGTTGCCGGCACGGTCAATTTCTAATGGTGAGGTATTAACACTAATTTGCATTGGTATTTCACATACGTCATTAAATTCTATGGTATCGCGTATTGCCTGTAATTTTACCCAGCGGCCAATATCACAAATTAAGCCATTTTTTTCAGCGATTGGTATAAAATCATTTGGGCCAATTAAGCCTCGTATAGGGTGATTCCAACGTATTAATGCCTCTGCTTTTTGCACTGTTTCACCATCAATTGAAAAAATAGGTTGGTAGTAAAGCTCAAACTGCTCTTCTTTGAGGGCAACTCTGATTTCTTCTATTAAAAGCCGTTTTTCTATGGCTTGTTCTTCAATAATATACGAGAAAAACTCATAACGATTGCGCCCTTTACTTTTAGATAAGTACATAGCCTGATCAGCGCGTTTTACCAGTTCTTCAACAGTACAACCATCATCAGGGAAAAATGCGAGACCTATACTGGCGGTAATATAAATAGGCTCTTTTTTTATATGGATACATTGAATTAAACTGTTTTTTATTGTTTTAGCGATTTGTTGTGCAGTACTTAAATCGTCAACACCTTCTAAAATAAGTGTAAATTCGTCGCCTCCAAGGCGAGCCACCGTGTCGTTATTGCGCACACAACTTTTTAGTCGAGTTGCTACTTGATGTAACAATAAATCGCCGTAGTCATGGCCAAGGCTATCGTTTACTTCTTTAAAACCATCTAAATCAATCAAAATAAGCGTAAAGGTCATATTTTTAGTGTTTATTAAACTTTGTAGTTTTTCGTAAAAATAGCGCCTATTGGGTAGATCTGTGAGGCCATCTTGATATGCAAATTTGTGGAGTTGTATGTTGGCGCTTTCTAGCTCTTTTGTACGTAAGCTAACTTGTTTTTCTAAGGAGTTTTCTCGTTGCTCTATTGTATATAGCATATCGTTAAAACAAGCGGTAAGTTGGCCTACTTCATCTTCAGAGAGTTGTTTTGCGCGTAAACTATAGTCGTTCGATGTAGTTATTTTATTTGCGGTTTGCGCTAAGTATAAAATAGGGTTTAAAAAACGTCGTCTTAGTAATAACGACAAAAGTAGGCTAATTACAAAGGTAAAAATTATTAATATAATAATAAATTTAGTATAAAACTCGCCTCGATCATTTATGTAACTATTATTCGTGCGTATTTTTAGCTCACCATAATACTGTGAATCTAACGAAAGCGCTGTCGATACTTCAAAGCTGTGCTCAACCGCTTGGCTATGTGCTAACGCGGGCGCTATTGCAAGCTGCTTACCAAAGGCACTATTTACAACAACCGATACAATATCTGAACGAATAAGGATAGGGTTTATTAGTTCTTGTACTGCGTCGGTATCGTCAAACATGAGCGCGGTAGTAATATTGGGGGAGAGTACCTTTAACAGCGAATTTAGGCTTTTTGCTTGCTCTTCTTTAGCATTTGCCATTTCATATGCACTAAATACAATTGTTACTGTAGCAGTTGAAACTAAAGCAACACTCATTAAAATAAAGAGCAATTTTTTATTCATTGTATTTAACTTAAATAGCTTTCTCATTTGTTATCCCTTAACAATACGAGCAAGGCGTAGTACTTTTGAGCTCATGGCTATACCTGCTTCTTCGAGCTTTTGAGGGGCAATTTCAAAACGAACTTTACCACCTGCTAAAAAAAACCTAATTTGCCCACCGTTTTTAATAAAAGTTTCGGCTTCGCCTACGAGCATAATATTCTTATAAGATAGCTGTTGTGCACTGTGCCAATTTGCTGCTGTACTTGAAGTAATAAACAGCATATGACAGCTATTAATTGATATTTGATCCAATGCTACATGTTTATTTTGAATGGGTTGTTTGTTTATTGAACGACCTTTTAAAGTCGTGCTTGCTGTATCTACAAAGTGTTTGTCGGGGCTGCATAAAGTGAAATACTCACGCTGGGAGAGCGAATTATGCCATTGGCTGAATCGTGCAAAATTATATAAAAAAGCAGCTTTCAATTGATACTCTTTTTCCATAGCATAACTACTTGTGCTCGGTAACAGCATTAGTGTTATTAAAAGGCTTTGGGGTAAATATCTTAATTTAAGCATTGTTTTAACTTAAAACGTCATGGCAATTGTAAGTGAAATACTTTTGTCTATATAAGTTGGTATTGTATACGCTTCGTTTGTGTTGTGAAATTCAAGGTGAGAGTCGGCAAATAAGTTTTTAGCCGATAGTTTGCCTAACCACTGTGAATTTATTTGCCAATTCCAGGTAAGATCCAGTGCAGTGTAGCTATTTGTACCGTATGCGCTAGAATTTTCTGATCGCAATACAGCAAGTATATTATGGCCATTTAGCGGGGTGTAATTGGCTTTAGCAAAAACTTGCCTATTTATTGAGTCATAGCCAATAGTGGGTATTGTATTTGGCGGTAAATCGTAAGTAAAATCGGTATAACTATAACCAAGCTCTGTATTAAGTGTATCAAGGGCTTGCCATGCAAATACAAGATCAAGCCCATCTGTTTTGGCTTCTGCAACAGCAACTAAATCTAAGTTAAGTTGGGTGGTTGTAAGTACTTGAGCTGCTTGTGTGAATTTTCCTGCTTGCAACAGTGCTTGTACTGGAAAAAATTGTGCTACTTGATCAGTCGGATCTGTACTTAGAACCACGACATCTTTTGCATCAGTACGATACGCTGAAAAATCGACAGACCAGTTTGCATCACTAAATCGATAGCCGAGCTCATAAGATAAATACTTTTCTGATTCTACCTTGTCATTGCCGTTTAAAAATGTTGCCACCCTATATTCATCGATTGCAGCAATCCCCGTTGTTGTTTGTAATATTTTGCTTGTTTCGGTTCCGCTTACTTTAAAGCTATAGTCATACTCCAAAAGTGCAGGAATACGTACACTGCGTGAAACAGCGCCCCATGCGAGGTGTTTTTTGGTCAGTTTATAAGTAAACCTTGCAGAGGGTTGGTTTTCCCAACCAGTTAAATCGTTATGATCAAGTTTGGTGCCAACAATTAAGGCGAGCTTTTCTGGAATTAAGTCATACTGAAGTTGTAAAAGGCCCCCATACTGTTTTAAATGCTCAATCCCTTTATCATAATTAAATAGTAAGCCCTCTTTTGATACAACATCGTTGTAACGGTAGCTTAACCCCCAATCTAACTGTAAAGAGTTGTGAATAAAGTTCATTTGATAATCTATATCTAAAGACTCAAAATCTTCTTTTAAATATATTTCGGTACCACGTTGTTTAAGCCACGATACTTGTAACATCTGATTCGCACTGGTAGATATTCTACTATCAATACGAGCCATTAAACGTGAATCGGTTCTTTTAAAGTTTTCGGTAAAAGCTATATTTCTATTTGTTTCATCAACTGCGGCACGTAAGTTTTGAGATAATTTAGAATGAGTTATATCGCCTTGAAATAATATGTTCCAGTTATTACTCGGTGTAAAGTCAGTTCGAAAACCAAGCGAATATTGTTTTTTAGTATCGTGAGGAGTAAGTATGTTATCTCGGTAAATACTTTCACGTTTAGAAGCTTGAGTATTATTTAAGTGGCCGTAAATACGGTAACTTCCATTTCTACTGATATCGTCGCCATAACGAAAATTAACGTCACTGTTTACTTGGCTACCAGTTGTAGCATCTGTATATCCGCCACGAGTATCAAGGCTATTTTTAGTGATTATGTTAATAACGCCATTATTAGCGTTACTTCCCCATAAGAGCCCGCCTTGTCCACGGATAACTTCTATGCGCTCAATATCGTATAGCGGAACATTAAGCGCTTCCCAATATACAGCTGCAAACTGCGGAGAGTATAAGCTTTGGCCATCAATCATTACCAACAACTTGCTTGAAAAACGAGATGCCACACCACGAGATGAAATAGCCCATTGATTGTTATCGAGTTGCCTTACAATAAGGCCGGGTACCATTTTAAGTGCTTCAGGAACAGACGTTGCTCCCGATTGGCTAATTTGCTCTTTATTTAAAACGTAAATAGATGACGCGGTATCAAAAGCCGATTGTGCTCTTTTCATTGCAGAGGTGGTTTGAACATCCATACCCATTAGAGTGTCAAGGTCTAGGTCGCTGTGATTAAACGTTTGGGCCGCTAAAAACGGAGTAATAAAAAGTGTTGTTAATAAAAGTCGTTTTAAAATAATCACCTAGGCGGCTCCCGCACTAATTAAAAACAGTCATTGGTTTTATAAAATATACATTAACACATAAAATTAACATGTGTGACTGGCTAAAGCATCCTTTATGCTACTCAAAAGCATAGATGTTATTTTGTAGTAGGCAAATTTTTATATTTAAGCAAATAGCCTGCTCGAGTAATTATAGAAAAGCACATTTATTATTGTGTGTTAAGAGTTGTTCTTATTAAGATCATAGGTTTAGGGTTAGAGCATAAGGTTAGTATTATTTTTAATACCTTATTTATAAAACGAGCGAGTAAAAATTAACTTTATTTAACAATAAATAAAATGTAACTTTTGTATTTATACCGTTATTGAAAATAATGCAAAAATAAGGTGGTTTATTTTGCATTATTTTTGTGTATACCGAATACTTAACTAGCTTCACCTTGCTTTAGAGGCAAACAAAGTATGATAAAGAATGAGTTAATAGAACTAGAAGATGTACTTGATCTAATGCTTGATGCTGTGTGCGTGGTAAATAAAGTGGGTACGTTTGTATTTGTAAGTGCTGCGTTTGAACAAATATTTGGTTATAAAGCTGCCGAAGTGGTAGGTAAACCTATGATTGATTACGTTTATAAAGGCGATCATAATAAAACCTATAATGCCGTTGCTTCACTTTTGTCGGGCGAAACGACTCATTCACGATTCGAAAACCGCTGGGTTCGTAAAGATGGTCAAATAATACATATTTTGTGGTCAGTGTGCTGGTCATCAGATCATCAAGTAAGAATTGCAGTTGCTCACGATATTACTGAGCGAAAAAAAATGGAAGAGCAGCTTTATTACATGGCTGGCCACGATGGACTGACAGGTTTACCAAATCGCTCATTACTAATGGACAGATTACAGGCTGCAATAGTAAAAGCAGAAAGAGAAAACACACTATTTTCGATATTATTTATTGATATTAATGGCTTTAAAGCTATTAATGATACCTATGGTCATCTTACGGGCGATAAGTTATTGCAAGATATAGCACAGCGTCTTTTAAGCGTAGTAAGAGAATACGATACAGTAGGGCGCTTGGGCGGAGATGAATTTTTGATTGTGCTAGAGGACTTAAGTAGCGCTGGCGATACCACGGCTATTAAGAGAAAAATAATTGGGCAGTTTCAACAGCCATTTAAACTAGATGAGCTATCATTAAGTGTATCTCCAAGTATTGGCATTGCTAATTACCCCACTCATGGAGAAACAGACCATCAATTAATAAAACATGCAGATCAAGCCATGTATAAAATTAAAAGAATGAGTGCCAATAGCATAGATTACCCAGATTAAAATTTAACGCTCAAATAATAAAAAGCAGGGGGTTAAGTAAGCGAGTGAAATATTTAATGTTACCTAACTTGAATTCAAATAATAAGTGCAGAGGTTAGCAATTAATACGTTATATATTACAGGCGCGGGCGTTAGCGCTGCCAGCGGCATTCCTACCTTTAGAGGTGAAGATGGTTACTGGACTATTGGTAGTAAAAACTACACACCAATGCAAATGGCCACACGTGCTATGTATCAAAACGCACCTAAAGAGTTTTTAGCGTGGTATCACCACAGGTTTGCAACGTATAGAAACCACGGCCCTAACGACGTACATTATTGGCTACATGATAAAAACCTAATAACGCAAAATATAGATGGGCTTGATGGTAAAGCCGGAAATAAAAACTATATTGCGGTTCATGGCAGGCTAGATCAAATGACCTTGTTTCATCAACAAGGTGAAAACGTAGAAACGGTGATTACCCCTTGGGATGAAGTAGATGAGACTCATCTGCACATCTCATTATTTGAGGTGTTTAATATTCAAAACCAAGCGCCAGTACTTAATCACTCTTTTAAACCGTTTGTATTATTATTTGATGAATACTACACCGAGTTATATAGAATTAGCGAAGCACAACAACGCATGGTCAATGCCGAAAAAATTGTATTTATGGGTACATCGTTTAGCGTTAATATTACCCAAATGGCGCTGGAAATAGCCCGCGAATACAATATTGCATTAGAAGTTGTAGACCCACACCCAGCGCATATTATACATCCAAATGTAAGTTATAAAAAAATGACCGCGCTTGAATATATTCAGAGTAATTAAAGTGTTAAACAGAGTGTTAGCTCCTTATAAAATAACAATAGTATAATAAAGAGATATAAATGAGTGACTTAAGTGCAATAGCTAATCTATCAATATTATTGGTCGAGCCTTCAGAAGTGCAGCAAAAACTGATAATAAAATCACTAATACAAAGTGGTGTAAAACAAATAGAAACAGCCACAACACAAACCCAAGCTTTAACCCTACTTGCAAATTACCAACCAGATTTAGTAATTAGCAGTATGTACTTAGCTGACGGCACCGCCGATTCACTGCTACAAAACATCAGATCAAACCCGCGCACAGAGCATCAAGCATTTATGTTGGTATCGAGCGAGCGCAATAAAAAATACCTTGAGCAATTAAGGCAATCGGGCGTGTTAGCTATTTTACCTAAACCCTTTACGAGCGAAGCCATTACCCGAGCGCTTAAAGCTACCTTAGATATAATTAGCGAACAAGAAGTAGAGCTTGAACACTTTGATGTTACTTTGCTGCGCGTGTTAGTGGTTGACGATAGTCGCTTTGCTCGTAAACATATTATTCGGGTGCTTGCTGGTATGGGAATACCTGCGCCGGTAGAGGCTGAGAATGGCAAACAAGCAATTGAGCAGCTAAACGAGCAAGCGTTTGACTTAATAGTAACCGATTACAATATGCCGGAAATGGATGGCAGAGAACTAACCGAAGCGGTTAGAGGCTCAAATAGCTACTCGCACATTCCTATTTTAATGGTGAGCTCAGAAGCCAATGAAACCCACCTAGCAAACATCTCTCAAGCCGGAGTGGATGCCATATGCGACAAACCGTTTGAACCAGCAACAGTGAGAGATTTACTATTTAAAATAATGTCTTAACAAGTTTAAGCAAGTACTCGAAGAAATAGCAGTATTTTAAGTTATTAACCTGATCTCTGGTTAAGAGATTTACTAACGTATTGAATCATAGTTATATTTAATTTTATTTTCTCTAGCCAGAGGTTTTCAGTGAAAACAAGGCGAATTTACGCGTCAATAGCTGGCCTATTGCAAGAAAATTCAACGCAGTTAGCGCTGAAAATAGCTGCTTGAGATAAGTTTATTATCCGGAGCTCAGGTTTATTACTTTACCCCTAATATTTAGGGGGTAATCCACCCAAAAAATAATAGAAGCCAAATGTAGAATTTTCTCTTATTGTAAACACAGGAGAAAATTATGAAAAAAGTATATTTTACAGACAGTCAGCTCCTCGCTATTTTGAAACAAGCAGAAAGTGGCGTGCCTATTCCTGAACTATGCCGTGAACATGGTATGGGCAACTCAACCTTTTATAAATGGCGCGCTAAATACGGCGGCATGGATGCGTCTTTAATGACACGAATGAAAGAGCTTGAAGATGAAAATCGCCGTTTAAAGAAAATGTATGCTGAAGAGCGGCTAAAATCTGAGGTCATTCAAGAGGCAATGGCAAAAAAGTGGTAAAGGCTTCTGAGCGCAAAGTATTGGCACATGAAGTCGTTAGCACAAATAAAATGAGTATTGCCTTAGCCTGTCGTACTTTCATGATAAGTGAAACATGCTATCGCTATACGCCAAAACTGTCTGATGAAAATAAGGAAATTGCAGCGTTGCTATTGGATTTAAGCCAATGTCAGCGTAATTGGGGATTTGGTTTATGTTTTTTATACTTACGCAATGTTAAAGGCTACACATGGAATCATAAGCGCGTTTATCGTATTTACCGTGAGCTTGAGTTGAATCTGCGAATAAAGCCTAGAAAGCGCCTAACAAGGGAGAAGCCTGAACCATTGGCAGTACCTGATGGCATTAACGAATGTTGGTCAATGGATTTTATGCACGACCAATTATCTGATGGCAGAGGGTATCGCTTGTTCAATGTGATTGATGATTTCAATCGCGAAGGACTTACAATAGATGCTGACTTATCACTCCCCGCTGAGCGTGTGATCCGTTCGCTCAATCAAATTATAGAATGGCGTGGTAAGCCAAAAGCTATCAGGTGTGACAATGGGCCTGAATATATTAGCCATAAGTTAGCGGAGTGGGCGTTAAATAATAATATTGAATTACGATTTATTCAACCAGGTAACCCGCAACAAAATGCTTATGTAGAACGATTTAATCGTACGGTTAGGTATGACTGGCTAAGTCATTATATTTACAGTGATATTAGTGAGTTACAAGATAAAGCTACCGATTGGTTATGGACTTATAATAATGAACGCCCTAACATGGGCATAGGTGGGATAACACCTATACAAAAACTGGAAAAGTTAAACAACGGAAATTCTACAGATAGCCTCCATTAAAAATGGGTGGATTACCAGGGTATAAAGCAATAAAGAGACAATTTTATTTTTGCTATTTATATACTAAAGTATAAAGGTTAGTAACTCCTGACTACTTTAGCTAAGGACACATTATGTCTGATCCCGATATCAATAATCTCAATAGTAAAGACGCTGCTGGTAAGCAAATAGAGGCAATTGTTGCAGCAAAAAAAATGGCTATAGATGAAATTCTCAAAGAAAA
Organism: Pseudoalteromonas sp. K222D; assembly: GCF_017653575.1. Lineage (NCBI taxonomy): Bacteria > Pseudomonadati > Pseudomonadota > Gammaproteobacteria > Alteromonadales > Pseudoalteromonadaceae > Pseudoalteromonas > Pseudoalteromonas sp. K222D. The sequence goes on along the minus strand of NZ_JAGGDL010000037.1, from coordinate 201 downwards.
AAGAACTGCAATTGCAGAGATCAGAGCTGAAATGGACTTAGCTATAGATGAAATACTCTGTGAGTCGGACAACCCTGAAGAAGGGCTTAAAGTTAATGATATGGCCGAAGCAGTTAAAAGAAAAGTAAGCGCGCATTTAAGCAGTGCGCTTAGCTATAATCGAAGTCTAGCTGCACATTCCACGGCATTAGGTCGGTAAAA
>NZ_JAGGDL010000036.1:0-35790 GCF_017653575.1 Pseudoalteromonas sp. K222D | reverse complement strand
AGCGAAACTAATTACGGATTATTCACGATCATTTAGATCGGTCAACCGATCAATTAACCTTAACTGATCGGCATTAGGTCAAGTGACCCATTTTTTATTTCATATTATTGATTTCGGTATTGGCTGCGAAAGTTATCAACCCATAATTTGGTGCCACCACAAACAGCAACAGGCATTACAATTAAATTTACCAACGGAATGGCTGTTAGCAACATTACTGCAAAACCAAACCCGTACGATAAACCTTGCTTGCTTTGTAAATCGGTTTTCATTTGCTTAAAGCTGATTTTATGATTATCGAACGCGTAATCTTGGTATTGCACGGCAAACATCCAACACGAAAAAAGCACCCACAGTATTTGCCCTATAACCGGCAACACCCATAACAATATAAAAAAGCCAATGGCGCGGGGAAGGTAATAGCAAAGTTTTGTCCACTCTCGGCCAAGCATGCGTGGCACATCTTTTAATAATTCAGCCAAGCCATCATCATTAATTTTTTGACCTGTTAAATGCAACTCAACTTTTTCACTGAGTAAACCATTAAAAGGTGCGGCAATAAAGTTTGTGATTACAGTAAATAACATACTGTAGCTAAACAGCACTATTAACAGGGCAACGGGCCACATTAACCACTCAAGCCAGCTTAACCACTCGGGTAGCATATTATTTATGTAGCTAAAACTGTCGCTTAACCAGCCAAATAAAAAAAACAACGAGCTACCAAAAAGTAAAATATTAATTAACAGCGGAATAAACACAAAACGCTTTAATCCCTTTTGAGTAATTAATTTAAAACCCGAAAAAAAATACTCCATACCTTGTATGATCTGCACAACTACCTCAAAAAATATTTTTCATTTGCACTAGTATAAATAGCTGAGTAATTTTAAACAGTATTTTTAGGTAACAAAGTGTTTAAGTAAAATAATAACAACGGCCAGTTTACTACTTTATTCATCCTGCTTAATAAATAATATTTAGTTTATAAGCTGTGTATATTGGCGCTATGGCGTAACTAAATGCTAACTTAGCTTGATTTTTGGGCAGTGCAAAGCGTACTATAGCTGATCTAGCCACTCTAGGCTTAGGCATCGCTTTGATGCATTGTGGAGAAATTAGTAAAGTTGCCGCGTCAGTGCGTTGCAAAAATAAAGGGTATAAATAGTGATGTACAAAAATCAGGAAGTAATTTTACGATTACGCGCTAATATTCCAGCGTTTGAATGCGTAAAAGGATGCCACGACTGCTGCGGGCCAGTAACAACGTCTTCAGAGGAAATGTCGCGCTTACCGGTAAAAACAGATGCTGAGCATGAAGCGGCGTTAAACGAGTTCAATTGTGTACATCTTGGTCCCAATGGCTGCACTGTATATGACGAGCGTCCATTAATTTGTCGCTTATTTGGTACTACGCCAAGAATGCCTTGCCCGAATGATCGTCGACCAGACGAACCTGTTGACCCTAAAATTGAGCGTGAAGTACATCACTTTATAGCAAACACGCGTCAAGTATTAGTGTAAGTATCGGTATTTATTAAAGTAATAGAGCGCTTATTAAGCGCTTTTTTTATGTGTGTTATACGCGTTGCTAATAATTTAAAAACCATCAATAAGTTTATTCCAAACACTCTCTTAGTTATTTTACAAAAATACTATCAATACATATTAAATTTATTACGAGATTGATTATGCATTTGACTATTAATAAACTTAGCCTTATGTACCTTTTTTTATCGCAGTACTTTCGCATCTCTTTATTTATATTGCCATTTCTGTTTGCCTAGCCCCTTCAAAATTGTTGTTTTATATTTGTTTATTATTAAAAATAGCTGTAAGCAAGGCTTTGCTATTGTGTAAATTCACTATTAATAATTAGAGTACCGTTGGATTAGGTTGCTGAAAAGGGTAAAATATTCACAAATTGGCAGTTAAGATATTTGTTATGGCATTTTCTAAACTCGAAATAAAGCAAGATCGAAAGATAATTTAACCTTTTGATTAGCGTCGCTTCATTGTGTAATTTCGTATTTAGGGTGGGTGTTGTGGTATGTCGCTATGTCGGTAACTAAAAATCCATCAGGAGACGATAAATGAGTACCACTGGAGTAACAAAACAACATAAGGATGAGCATTCATCTACAATAAAGTATTTGGCAGGGGTTGATATACCGGTATTTTTAATCAGTGGTGGCATCCTTGTGCTATTTGCTGTGCTAGCACTTTATGATATTGATTTGATGTCGGGTTGGATCAATACCGCCTTTGCTTTTTCTACTAAAACGTTTGGTGCCTTTTGGCAAATATTATTGCTTTCGACCTTTATAATTGGGTTGTTTTTAGCCTTTGGACGTACCGGGAAAGTGGTATTAGGTGGCTTAAAAAAGCCAGAGATTACTACCTTTAAGTGGATCAGCATTATTATGTGTACACTCCTTGCTGGTGGCGGGGTGTTTTGGGCTGCTGCTGAGCCAATGGCACATTTTATTTCGCCGCCGCCAATTTTTGGTGGTGAATCAGGCACTAAAGAGGCTGCATTTAATGCTTTAGCGCAAAGCTTTATGCATTGGGGTTTTTTAGCCTGGGCTATTTTAGGCAGCCTGACTGGCATAGTGTATATGCATTTACATTACGAAAAAGGTTTACCGCTTAAGCCGCGTACTTTGTTGTATCCGGTATTTGGCGATCGCGTAATGAAAGGCGCATTTGGTGCTATTGTCGATTCGTGTTGTGTTATAGCTGTAGTAGCAGGCACGGTAGGCCCTATTGGCTTTTTAGGCTTGCAAGTAAGCTTTGGTTTAGAAAAACTATTTGGTATTCCAGATACTTACACCACTCAAGTGGCCATTTTGTTTAGTTTAATTGCAATTTATACTCTATCTGCCGTAAGTGGTGTTACTAAAGGAATTCAATTACTCAGTCGCTTTAATGTAATTTTAGCCGTGGCGTTAATGCTGTTTATTTTGCTGATGGGGCCTACAGCCTTTATTTTTGATAGCTATATTCATTCGTTTGGGCTTTATATTAATAACTTTATTCCTATGGCCACCTTTCGTGCCGATACCGCTTGGTTAGACTGGTGGACAGTATTCTTTTGGGGCTGGTTTTTAGGTTACGGACCTTTAATGGCTATGTTTGTTGCACGAATTTCGCGCGGCCGTACTATTCGTGAAATGATCACGCTTATCTCAATAATTGCTCCTGTTATTACTTGTTTTTGGTTTACGATAGTGGGTGGTTCAGGAATATTTTTTGAGTTAGCAAACCCGGGTGTTATTTCAGAACCCTTTGCGGGCTTAAATTTACCCGCTGCGCTGTTGGCCATTACTGAGCAGCTGCCTATGGGCTTTGTTATATCGGTGTTGTTTTTAATTTTAACCACAATATTTGTAGCAACCACGGGTGACTCTATGACCTACTCGGTATCTATGGTAATGACAGGTAACGATCATCCGCAAACACCCATTAGAGTGTTTTGGGGCATTATGATGGGAGTTATGGCAGCAATATTAATTTCGATAGGTTCTGGTGGTATTTCTGCACTGCAATCGTTTATTGTAGTAACCGCCGTACCTGTATCTTTTGTGTTGTTACCATCACTTTGGACGGCCCCACAAATTGCGAAAAAAATGGCTACTGAGCAAGGTTTATAAGCAATAGACGTTAAAGCTAAATAAAGGATTGATTGCCCAACGAGAGGCAATCAATCTTATTTACAGGTTAGCGCCCCCCTGCATCGAGTCTAGAGCGATCGGTGTTTTCTACCAAGACTCCCGCACCGAGATAATTTATTTTTAGCCAAATATCTTCGTCAATTTCGATCCCATGATTAACTGAGTGATTTTTGTTTTTTTCAATTTTTTCAGCGCTAATCATATGACTGTCATCACTTTGAAGTGAAGTAGTTAAATCGACCCTTGAACTACAAATAATGGTTAACGCTTGCTTGTCATCATCAGTGGTTATTAAGTTGGTTACACCGCTGCTATAGCTAGGATAACGTCTACCCGAAAGAATAGCTGCAGTATGTTCGGTAATTATATCGCTGCCATTTTTCCAATAAGCCGCAGTACTGATCCCTCTGCGACCTCGGTCGGTCAATGCTTTTAGTACAAACATTCTGTTATGACAGTTATGCACAGTTACGGTTGCAATACCTGTTTCGAGTGCTTTTGCATGGGCCAGATCTACTGCTGCAGCAATACAATTTAGTGCACTACGATTGTGCGCATCAATAATTGCAGAAGTGCTATCTTCATAAATTACATTACTTAGCGGCTTGTCAGCATCATCACAAAGGTATGGCAGCGCCTGGCGTAATTCTTTTAAGCCATTTAAACCATGTTTTTCTAACCACAACACCATGTTTGCAGCATCTTCATAGTTACCAACAAAATAGCCACTAGCTTCAAAACACCTACGTAGCGAGGCTTTAAGTTCATTCATAGAAATATTCACAAAGAATCTCCTTATTGTTTTGGTGTTAATGGCATAAACCAGTCATCAATAAATGGTTTACCAATGTCTTCAAGTAATGGTGCGCCTTGAAACATGGTATTTCTTACCCATAATCGAGATCGAGGATCAAATTTACTCACGCCAAAAAAAGCAAGTTTACAGCGCAGTAAATGTATAGGTAACACATCGCGATCGAGTAAGTTGGCCTGGATATCACCATATACACTGCGGTTCATGCTTTGAATACGCCTTACAATACCGCGTAACTTAGGGTGAGCTACCATAAAGCGCGCAGTAATGTGCTCCGGGTTGTTTACTATATATTCAACCAGCATGTTATAGCATTTGCGCACCGCGTAACCTACGGCAAGCGCCATCGCTTTCTTTTTACCTTCTACGTCGGCGATACTACCGAGGCGAGGTTCCATTTTCTCTTCTGAGCGATACCAATAAGTTTCTTTAGCGCCCTCAGCGTCAAAGTCTATAGCCAGCGCCCAATCATAACGTTGTTCAATAACTGCTTTTAACTGCTGTAATGGCATAAGTGGATCTAAATCTAAAAACTCATCGGAACAGTGAAAGTCTTCAAGCTCATCAACTAAATCCGGATAAATTTCTAACATAATAGAAACTAACATTTCCTGACCTTGTAAAGAGCAGTGTTGTTCACTATAAGCAATTAACTCATCCCAACTATTAAAGCCGCCAGTAACCAGTGCTTTAAGTTTTTGCATGTCTTGGACGACAATTTTGTTTAGAGCTGTTTGCGATGCATCTTCAGTAATGGTTTCATGTGTGTACTGAACGGCACGGGTTATTAACTCAACCGTTAATTGTTGAGTATATGCAGTAATTGCACCCAGTGCTCTGATACGAGCTAGTGCGAGTTCTCGCATAGATATCCACTGGTTTATGAGTAGTGGATGATTTACTAAATAGGGTGCCATGCCTAGCCCGGTAGAATTACCAATGCCAAAATAACGTTTAATATCATGGCGCATAGGGGTAAATGTGGCAGCATTACGGTGGCGGGCAATATGCTCTACTTGCAGTAAACTAAAGTTACGTAGCATAAAACAAACAAACATCTCACTGGCAAATGGGCGTGCAAAGTCAGGAAATTTTTGTTGAACTTTTTCCCAATCAGCCATACCCAATTTACCACTGCCATAAACAGCAGTAGTGCGATACAAATAGCCTACTTCTGCTATTTTTGCTACTTCGGGTTGCTTACCGCTGGCTAGTTGCTCAACCACATAATCAAAGTTACGGGCACTGCGGTTAGCACGCGATAACACAAAAACCCGCGAGTCAACGCGTCCGGCTTCTTGTTTTGGTACATTTTGCTGTAACTGGACAACATATTCTGGGGTCACTTGGCCTTCAACTAACGCCATAGTTAAATCCCACTTTGTAGCAATTACGCGATCATTACGCTCTTCTGACAGTAGCTGTTCAGAAAAAAGTACAAAACTAAAGAATCCATCGGGTGCTTGTACTTCATAAACAACCGTCCCAAATCCTTGTTCATTTAGATCTAAAGTGGCAAGTTCAATTTTCCAACGCTCGCGAAAAATTCGACGTACCAAAGTGCGCATAAAGCTTAGGCGGCTTTGATGTAAAGAGCCTAACCTTTCTAGTTTCATAACTTGACTGGCAGGGCGCAGTGGCAGTGCGTTGTCGCCCCAAAGTGAAGCGTGAATATCGGCATGTTTAGTCATGTTAATGATCTCATATTATACCGTTTGAGTACGTTTGATTGATCACACGTTGCGCGTAACTGGGATTAAGTGTTAACCAATTTAAATGGTATAAATAATGTGTACTCAAAGTGGTGCTATTTTACTGGTGGCGCCATTTTTGACCAATAGCTGGAATTAGCACAAGTCAAAAAAGTCTATCTATCGATAAGTAAAACTTATTGTTGCGGACTGTTTTTTGATTCTATTGAAGTATTTATATATTAAAATTGTTTTAAATGTAACTTAATAACGTTAGTTAGCGTGTTTCTTGTTGTTTGTTTTGTTAAGTTGAATTTAGTGATCATCTAGTTAAAAAGTTAATCACTATCGCAAAGCATATTAGGTTTGTAACTCATTATACGTGCTCTGGGGCACTATTGTTGCTCAGCCCCGTGCTTTAAAATAAAGTCAGTTAACGCTTGTGCCGCTGGGGCAAGTGACTTGTTTTTAAGTTGTACTATGCCTATTTCGCGCACCACATGCGGGGTTTTTAATGGAATAAAACACAAGGTGTTGTTGTGTTGCGGAAAAGCAAAACGCGGTAATGTGGTTATACCCATTCCAGTTTCTAGCATGGCTATAAGCGATAGCATATTTGAAATATAAAACTGCGAGTTTTCGAGTAGCGGCTCAGCAGCTGTTTTTTTAAGTAAGCGCGAAGTGCCATTACTTATAAATCGCTGTTGTTGTAGATCCTGCCAGTGTAGTTCTTGCACGTGTGTAAGAGGGTTATCTTTATGACAAACAACACCTATTTCATCCTGCCATATAGGGGTAAACAGTACATTATCGTGTTCATGACCAGGTGTAAGACTGGCAATTCCTAAATCAACTTGTTGTTTTTCGACTTTTTTTAATACTGTTTCAGAATTATCATCATAAAGACTAATGTGTAACTCAGGAAGATCTGCCACAAATTTAGATAATAAGTTAGGCAGTAATCTACAGCCGATGGAGGGCACAGATGCAAGGCGTAAATGGCCCGTTTTATTTTGGCGCATTAATACCATATCTTGAGAAATACTGTCGTGATGGGCAATCAGCTCTTTTGCTTTGGGCAAAAAGTTTCTACCAAATGGTGTAAGCTCAGTCATAGTACTTTTCGTACTTCGCTTTTCAAAAACATCGGCACCTAATTTATTTTCAAGGTCACGAATCGATAAAGAGATTGCCGGCTGTGTACGACATGCCTTTTGCGCAGCGTAATGAAATCCTTTTAATTCAGCAACCCAGACGAAATGTCGTAGCTGGGTAATTTTAAATTCAGGTAGCACGATAAGTTTTCCTTATCAAAACATATTAATTATTAATTTTAGTTATTAGAGCATGGTTCTTATACTGAATCCAATTATTTAATGGAGGTATTTATGTCATCAAATTCAGTGTTTCAAAATTACATCGCAGGTCAGTGGGTTGAAGGTAAAAGTTCAATTGAGAATATTAGCCCAGCAGACTTAAGCGATACGATAGGACATTACGCCCAAGCAGATAAAGCACAAACAGAAGCAGCAATTGATGCTGCGATTGTAGGTCAACTCGAATGGCAAAAAAGTGGTCTTGAAGAGCGCTATCGCGTTTTAATGGCCATTGGTGATGAGTTAATTGCCCGTAAAGATGAGCTTGGCAAACTACTAGCACGTGAAGAAGGCAAAACATTAGCAGAAGGCGTGGGCGAAACTTATCGTTCAGGTCAATTTTTTCATTACTACGCTGCAGAAGTGTTACGCCAAATGGGCGAAACGGCCGATTCAGTACGTCCAGGAGTTGAAATTGAAACCCGCAGAGAACCTGTTGGTGTTGTGGGTATTATTACTCCATGGAATTTTCCTACGGCTACTGGCGCATGGAAAATTGCTCCGGCACTGGCCTTTGGTAATGCCATTGTATTTAAACCCGCTAACCAAGTACCAGCAAGTGCATGGGCATTAACCGAAATCATCTCACGTCAAGGTTTACCAGCAGGTACGTTTAACTTAGTTATGGGGCCTGGCGCTGAAGTAGGTGATTTACTTATTAATTCTAAAAAAATTAATGCGTTAACATTTACAGGTTCACTGGAAACAGGCCGTAAAGTGGCTATAGCTACAGCAACAAACCTAGTTAAATGTCAGCTTGAAATGGGCAGTAAAAATGCCTTAATCGTACTAGACGATGCCGATTTAGATAATGCAGTGGAATGCGCTGTGGGTGGTGCATTTTTTGGTACTGGTCAAAAATGTACTGCATCATCGCGCTTAATTGTTACCGAAGGTATCCATGACCGTTTTGTTGCTGCTGTAATTAAAAGAATGGAACAGCTAGTAGTGGGTCACCCACTTAGAGATGGTGTGCATATTGGTGCTGTCGCCGATGCACGTCAAATGGCACAAAACTTAAAGTATCTACAAATAGCTAAAGACGAAGGCGCTACGCTTGCCATCGGTGGTGAAGTGATCACTGAGGAAACCGAAGGTTATTACTTAAAGCCTGCTCTGTTTATTAATACTACTAACGATATGACCATTAACCGCGAAGAAGCGTTTGCGCCAATTGCTTGTGTTATCAAAGTTAAAGATTATGAAACAGCCTTAGCCACATTAAACGATACAAACTATGGTCTTACAGGCGGAATTTGTACGCAATCACTTAAATATGCGAGTGACTTTAAACGCCGCGCACAAACAGGCTGTGTCATGGTTAACTTGCCAACAGCGGGTACTGACTACCATGTACCATTTGGTGGTCGTAAAGAGTCTAGCTTTGGTGCACGTGAGCAAGGTACTTACGCGAAAGAGTTTTACACCATAGTTAAAACAACTTACATCCGCTCATAATCTAAGGAATCATTATGCATAACGATCTAATTGTCATTGATGGATTGCAGTATTCCAATTGGAATAGAACTATTTTTGAACAACTTAAAAGTGGTGGCGTAACAATGGTGCATGTGACCATTGTTTACCACGAACAAATTCGTGAAACATTATTACGTATCGCACAGTGGAATCGCCTGTTCGAGATGCATAATGATCTGATTATGCCAGTAAAAAGTACAGATGATATTCACCTTGCCAAAAAGTTAGGCAAAGTGGGGATTATGTTTGGTGCACAAAACTGTTCAACCATTGAAGATGATATTGGTATGGTGGAAATCATGCGCGAGTTAAATTTAATGATTATGCAGCTCACTTATAACAACCAAAGCTTGTTAGCTTGTGGTTGTTATGAGGCTGAAGATAGCGGTGTTACCCGTTTTGGCCGCCAAGTTATTAAAGAAATGAACCGCGTAGGCATGATTGTTGATATGAGCCATAGTGGTGAGCGAAGCACGCTGGAAGCAATTGAAATATCGCAGCGTCCTATCGTCATTTCGCATGCTAATCCAAGTAGTTTTCATGCCGCTAAACGTAATAAATCAGACACTGTACTAAAAGCACTTGGTGAGTCGGGCGGTTTATTAGGGTTTAGTTTATATCCATTTCATCTTAAAAATGGCCCCGATTGCACTTTAAACGAATTTTGCGACATGGTGGCAAATACGGCCGATTTAATGGGTATAGATAATATTGGTATTGGTACCGATTTATGCCAAGAGCAGCCAACCTCAATTTTACAGTGGATGCGAAACGGACGTTGGTCTAAAGAAATGGATTATGGCGAAGGCTCTAAGTCGGATGCAGATTGGCCCAAACCGTTACCTTGGTTTAAAGATAGTAGCGATTTTCCCAATATTACAAAAGGGCTTCAGGCACGAGGTTTTCATGATAATGAAGTTGCAAAAATAATGGGCTTAAATTGGCTTAATCTTTTAAATAAAGGCCTGAAACCACAAGACGTATAAATTAATTTGTTATTAAGGAGTGATATCAAAAAGTAATACAACATATTGATAAACTATAACTAAAAGAGATCCATCAGGAGACGAGAAATGAATACCACCAGTACAACGATAAAACAGGATATGGGTACATTACCCTGCAATAAAATTCTGCCTGGGGTAGATATAGCGGTACTATTGATCAGTGGGGGAGTACTCGTGTTGTTTGCTGCACTAGCGCTTTACGATATTGACTTGATGTCGAGTTGGATCAATACCGCCTTTGCATTTTCTACTAAAACTTTTGGCGCATTTTGGCAAATACTACTGCTTTCGACTTTTGTTATCGGTATATTTTTAGCGATCGGTCGCACGGGTAGGGTTGTTTTAGGTGGGTTAAAGTCTCCTGAAATTTCGACGTTTAAATGGATCAGCATCATTATGTGTACGCTGCTTGCTGGTGGAGGCGTATTTTGGGCTGCCGCTGAGCCAATGGCGCACTTTATTTCATCGCCGCCGCATTTTGGTGGCGAGTCGGGCACTAAAAACGCGGCTTTTAATGCATTAGCACAAAGCTTTATGCATTGGGGGTTTTTAGCCTGGGCTATTTTAGGCAGCCTAACTGGCATAGTGTACATGCATTTACATTACGAAAAAGGCTTACCGCTTAAACCACGTACTTTACTTTACCCTGTGTTTGGCGACCGTGTAATGAAAGGCGCTTTTGGTGCTATTGTTGACTCATGTTGTGTACTTGCGGTTGTTGCCGGTACTGTAGGACCAATTGGCTTTTTAGGACTACAAGTGAGCTTTGGTTTAGAAAAACTATTTGGCATTCCCGATACCTATACAACTCAAGTGGTTATTTTATTTAGCTTAATTGCTATTTACACGCTATCGGCAGTCAGTGGTGTGACCAAAGGGATTCAGATGCTAAGTAGCTTTAATGTTATTTTAGCGGTAGCGCTAATGTTATTTATTTTAGTAATGGGGCCAACGGCATTTATTTTCGACAGCTATATTCAATCATTTGGTCTTTATATTAATAACTTTATTCCTATGGCGACCTTTCGCGCCGATACCGCCTGGTTGGATTGGTGGACGGTATTTTTTTGGGGCTGGTTTTTAGGCTATGGTCCATTAATGGCGATGTTTGTTGCACGTATTTCACGCGGTCGCACTATTCGTGAAATGATCATGCTGATCTCTGTAATTGCCCCTGTTATCACCTGTTTTTGGTTTACGATAGTAGGTGGTTCAGGAATATTTTTCGAGCTGGCTAATCCCGGTGTCATTTCAGAACCTTTTACTGGTTTTAACTTACCTGCAGCGCTATTAGCCATTACTGAGCAGCTGCCTATGGGTTTTGTTATCTCAGTATTATTTTTAATATTAACCACTATTTTTGTGGCAACCACTGGTGATTCGATGACCTATTCAGTCTCTATGGTAATGACTGGAACTGATCACCCGCAAACATCAATCAGGGTGTTTTGGGGAGTTATGATGGGGGTTATGGCTGCTATTTTAATCTCTATTGGCTCTGGAGGTATTTCTGCTTTGCAATCGTTTATTGTAGTAACCGCAGTGCCAGTGTCTTTTGTACTGTTACCTTCGCTTTGGACCGCGCCGAAAATAGCTAAAAAAATGGCTGATGAGCAAGGTTTGTAAACGTTAAAATTAAGGATAAAAGGGCTATGGCTATAGCCTTTTCATTTACTGCATTTTAATAGAATTAATTTTAAAGTCCCAAATTTTTCCAACAGTTTGGGCAAAACAACCAACCATAATGTTACTTATCCAATTAGAGCTGAAACTAAAATGAAAACACCTGTTAAAACTAATTTATTCGCATCTAAAGCCCCATTAGAATGGGCAATTATTGCCAATGGCACATTATCAACTGCACAAATACCAATTGATGCAGAAGGCAAAGTTGTTGCCGGTGGTATTGAAGCACAAGCGCGTCAAACAATGGAGAACTTTAAGCACACAATTGAAGCAGCTTCGCTTACTATGGATGATGTAACGCAAGTCCTTATTTACGTGACCGAACGTTCGCAGTTGGCCACTTTTAATAAAGTGTACGCAGAGTATTTTAAGCCACCTTATCCAAATCGTGCTGCTATGATAGTAGCAGGCTTAGCCCGAGAAGAGATGCTGTGTGAAGTAGTGGCTTACGCTGCAGTACCTTAATTATTAAAGTTAAGTACCTCGTTTTTGCGCCCAAAAGGCTGGTAGATGAAGGTATGAGTAAGCCAGCACTATGCTGGCTTTTTACGTTTACATAATGCAAATAACAGTAGTAACCACTTCATTAGGGACAAGGTATGCGAGCAACTTATATTTCATTACTAGCGTTATTTTTTAGCTGTTTTATTTTATTATTAGGTAATGGCTTACTCAATGTGTTACTTCCAGTACGTATGGGGCTTGATGGCGTAGATATAGATACTATAGGCATGGTTTTGTCGTTGTACTTTGTAGGCTTATTAATAGGGGCTCTTTATAGTATTAATTTGATTCGCCGAGTGGGGCACATTCGCATGTTTGCTGGATGTGTGGCACTGGGAGCTATTAGTGTACTTATGTATAGTATTTATCCCAGTATTATTTTGCTGGCAGTTATGCGCGTTATTATTGGTTTTTGTAATGCTTGCGCATTTACTGCTATGGAAAGTTGGTTAAGCGATAGCTCAACTAAACAAACCCGAGGTAAAATGCTTGCAGTGTATAATTCGGTTGTTTTGTGCGGCTTATTTGGTGGGCAGTTTTTTATGGGCTTAGCAGAGCCTCAACAATCTACATTATTTGTGTTGGTAGGAATATTACTATGTGCATCCGTTATCCCGTTAATATTTAGCCGCCATACCGGGCCGACTATTCAAGACGTAACCGCTATGCCCTTACTGGCTTTGTATCGCATTTCGCCATTAGGGGTAGTGACTTGTTTTATTTCTGGCTTGATTTACTCCGCCATTTTTAATCTACTGCCAGTGTTTGCACTGCAATACAATATTATTGAGTTTCAGCTTTCTTTGTATATGGGCGCAGCAATTTTTGGTGCGTTTTTATTGCAATTCCCAGTGGGTTATTTTTCAGATCGATACGACCGACGCTCAGTACTACTTATTTTATTGTGTATTTCGGTATTGGCCGATATTGCAGTAGTACAGTTTGTATCATTAAATATGATCCCGGCATTATTTATTGTTACCGCACTAACTAGTGGCATTATTGCGTGTACCTATCCGCTAAGTATTTCGGAAGCGTTTGATCGCTTGAAAAAAAGTGAAATGGCGGCCGCCATGGGCAGTATGATTTTGGCATTTGCCTTAGGTGGGATCATTGGACCTTATACAACGTCAGTTATGATGAAAGAATTTGGGGTCAATGCAATGTTTTACTTTATGGCATTGGTACAGCTTTTTCTCGCAGTTTTTGTGGTTTATCGTATGATTAAGCGCCCAGCACTGCCAATCGACGAACAAGAAGTGTTTGTAATGCAAAGTCCTGCAATTTCTCCGGCAATAGAATTTGACCCGCGTACAGAGCAAGAGCCCGAAAGTAACTAGCTTAAGTCTGCGCCGCTAATTTTATGAGTTAAACAAATCGTGACTAACTTGAAATAAAATTAGCGCGCAGGCGCTTAAAGAAAGTAGCGCAATAGCGGGTTTAAGATAGTGAGCTTTAAAGTACTTTTCTAATCGTCGAGACAGTAAAAATCCAAATAGCACTGCGGGTAATAACGGCAATGCAAGCTGAAGTTGATAATAACTAAAGTTACCCGTCACTATTAATAAAAATAATGATAAAATAGTTGATATTAAAAAGAATATACTTAGCTCGGCACGTACCGAACTCGCATTACTATTTTGATACACAATAGCGATAGGCGGCCCGCCAATCGAAGTAGAAGTTCCCGCGAGACCAGAGAAAAAACCACCGATAAATAAATTTTTTGCTGAGTAACTAATTTGCCAATGACTGTAGGTTAATAGCACGCACAGTATAATTAATATTGAAAATAATATGGTGAAAAACAACGGCGGTAATAGTAACAATAGTGCCACAGCTAATAACGACCCCATAAAACGCCCGCATAAAGCAATGCTAATACAACTAATCTGTATGTTCTTTTTATTATTTAGTACACTTAATAGCGATAAGCCTAATCCTAAAAGCAAAATAGGGGCGGGTATAAAAGCAGGATCAATCAATACTAAAATTGGCGCAGCAATAACCCCTAAGCCAAAACCAAGTAAACTTTGCAGTGCAGCAGCACCAGCAATAAGGGTTAAAACAAGGATTAAAATTAAAGGGTCGGTGAGCATAATCACATAGCAAGGAGGCATAAGTGGATGAATTATCTTAAATATTTAATGTCGAGTCTAATTAGGAGTTTTTATCTTTTAATAATAATTACTAGTGGCTGAAGTTGTTATTAGTTATACCCATATAATTCAATTTATTTAAGTTCCCTTTATATTCAGACACTTAAGTTAACTGATTTCACACCCAGAGTAAGTCTTCTTATGATCACCCTGCATAAAATAATAAATATTTAACAACCAACGGTAAATATCGTTATTACCAAGTAAGAAAGCGATATGTATGCATTTAAATAACTTAGCCGCTAAATACATTATTGGCGATATTACCGTATCAGCTTCACGTTACGATTTAACTGCCATGGTAGGCGAGAATAAAGTAGATGCAGTACAGGTAGCTTATAATCGCGACCATCTAAGCTTGGCAGCTCGCTTACAAAGCTCTAGCGATATGCGTTTTTACCAAGGACTAAAACCCAGCGGTGAAATAGTTAAAGAAAAAATGTGGGAAATATATTCAGGCTATAAAATTTACAATATTCAACTACAAGCCACTTATGTCAATGTAGCATGGACTCTGTAAGTGGTTTAACCGTAGACACCAGCCAAGTGATGCTTGATGCAATATATAATCATAAAGCGGGGAGCTTTTACGTAGAGTACAGTATGTGGGTCGATGAAGCCGAGCAAATATTTGAAGCTGCTGATGAGTTGTTGATTAGCTATCGATTCGATTTTTGCTGATGCATAAAAAAGGCGCCAATATTATTGGCGCTCTTTTTTGTTATTACTTAGATTTTCTCTTTCTTGGTTTTGCAACTTCAACAGTATTTGATTCTTTCAGTTTACGTTTTTCTTTTAACGATAAAGCGGGTTTTTTCTTATCATTTTTAGACATATTCACCACCTAAACAATAAATAATAGATTAATTTAAAATGCTTTTTTCACAAACTAAAACCCTATCAACAATCAAGGTAAGTTACCTCCAGACTTTGTCGAAAATAAACGTTAGTTACTTATAAATTATTCGCATTAAAAGTGAAGCGGGGTTAGTTTCCTTTTACCGATAAGCCGGCTGATCCACGTTCGGCTTCATCGTAAATAACCACCGCAGCTCACTTTATTTGCCTAATTAAAGGCATAGCTAATAACATTAAAAGTTAGCGTTACTTAAAGTAACTTAGGCCTTTCTCTTTTTCCTTGGCTTTGCTACTTCTGTTGTATTCGATTCTTGTTTTAACTTACGTTTTTCTTTTAACGATAACTGTGGTTTTTTCATATCATTTTTAGACATATCATCACCTATTAATAAATAACAAATTAATTACTTCTGCTTTTAGTAAACTAAAAATTAAAGAAACAATATCAATCGGCTATTCACCTCCTTTAATAAGATTAAATAATTACTGATCTTCGTTTACATTGCTTAAAACTAAACGAAGAAACTTTATGCTTTTACTGTATTTAATAACCAAATTTGCCACACGCTAAACAATAGCGCATAAATAATATTGATAATAAAAACACAGTAATATTTAAATCTCACTTTAATCTAGGCGATAGAAAGCTTGCCGAGAATGGCCTAAATTAAAAGTTAAATTAAAAATTAATAGTAAATTCTGTGAAACAGATGGACGCAGAGAAGCGTCCGCTTAAGCGGGGAATTTTAGGGCGAAGCTCCCCAAACAAATAATATAATTAAATAAAAAAATATATGTTTTCATAGCTCCAATATAGCAGCTTAAATAATAACTTCAAGCTCTCTTAGATGCTTTAATTAAAGATTAAATTTATGGGTTAAATAACCATTATTTTTAAACTGAAAGCAGTACTCATTTAAAGTATTAATTTAGTTAAGGTATTGTTTTAAATTGGTTTATATTCTACGCGTTTGGCTTGTAAGGGGGCGGAAATATTAACCAACACTTTTAAAGAGTATGACGGCCTTGAATGTAATACGTAATTATAGCGGAAAAATATTTTTAGATTATTTAAAAATGATTACGTAGCAATACTTTAAGTTATTTGTTAAAACTATTAAATTATTATCCTAGGTATAAATATGAGTATAAGGAGTATTTTATGTCGAAAAAAGTAGTAACTTTTGAATACGAAAAAGAAACAAAAAACAGTGTTCGTTACAAAGAAGTCCCAGGTGAAGGCGTTGCCCCTATTGTTGGATCTTTGTATGTTCAGAAGTGGTTTGCTGGGAATAGCAAAACGCTTGAAATAACGATAGATAAAAAAGACTAATTAGCGGCATTATTTTTGCGCCATGTGTTTGTTTAGGTAAAAGCGACTAATAAATACTACGTTTTATTTAAGGGCGCATAATATATTTTTAAACTAATAAAGTTGCTTATAGCGTATTATAGTAACTCATTTATTATTAATATTAGGCTTAAGTAAAAGTACGCTAGCCTCACAAATTTGATTAACAAGGAAGTTGTATAGATGAAGTATTTTGTTTTAATTTCTATTTTAATTCTTAGTGGGTGTACATCAACACCTAAAGTTATATCTGACTCGGATATAACCAGCACTATGAATTTAATTGCCCTTACCGAAGAAGCCGCTCCTGCAGGAATAAAAGGCGTATTTAAGTTATCAATAAAGGCGGCGGGCATTCAAAACAGTGGTATCTATTTAAATACAGAATTGGATTATAGAGATAGAAGAAATGTGAGTGTCGCTATTCACCCTAGAACAGTAAATGCTTTTATAAAAAAGTATGGAACTTCGCCCGATTTATATTTTATTAATAAAACTGTTGAAGTTACGGGCGAGGCTAAACGTATGATAATTGATTTTTACGCTATGGGTAAAAAAACAGGAAAGTACTATTTTCAAACGCATATAAATATAACATCACTCGATCAGATAAAAGTATTGGACTAGGTGAGTTATTAAATAAGCTATAATTTGTCGGGTGGCGCTGCGTTTATCCGACTTTAGCTTGTACCCTGTTTTTATTTTAATATCGCTAATATTGGCTTTTCAAGCCGCAATTTAGCAACTAATTTTACGCTATATATCTGCAATCCTTAATAACAAAAGTTGTAATAAAAGCCGTATATTAAGCGCAATTTAGATTCTTCCTTTATGTTACCTGCCTCTGAGGCGCTATGCTCTTTAGCGTTACTTTGTTTCTAATTTTTAACATTAAAATTTACTCGTTACGAGTAAAAATTCTTGTTGGACTTAAACCGCTATTTTTCTTTTAATGCGCGCAATTAGCCAGTTCGGCATTTCTAAATAAAAGAGAAAGATAAATGAAAGAAACAACATCACTAGAACAAGCTCGTACGAGCTACAATGTTCGTCATTGGAGCCAAGGTTTTTTTGGTATTAATGAACAAGGTGATGTATATGTTGCCCCTAAAGCCGATGCGCCAGAGCAAACTATTGCACTGACGGACATTGCTAAGCAACTAGAAGATAAAGGCTTAAGTTTGCCTGCATTAGTACGTTTTCCGCAAATATTACATCATCGTGTGCACAGCTTATGTGCTGCATTTAATACCGCGATTGCAGATTACGGCTACCCTAAAGATTATTTATTAGTTTACCCAATTAAAGTAAACCAACAGCGTGAAGTGGTTGAAGAAATTGTTGCCAGCCAAGCACAACTAGAAAAAAAACAACTAGGTTTAGAAGCAGGTAGCAAACCAGAGTTATTAACCGTACTTGCATTGGCTGAAAAAACCAGTGCGGTGATTGTATGTAACGGTTACAAAGACAAAGAATATGTACGCTTAGCGCTAATAGGCGAAAAGCTAGGCCATAAAGTATACATAGTGCTTGAAAAGCTCTCTGAACTCGACATGGTTCTTAGCCAAACTAAAGAATTAAATGTAAAGCCACGCATTGGTATTCGCGTGCGCTTGGCATCGCAAGGTAAAGGTAAATGGCAAGCAAGTGGCGGCGAAAAATCAAAATTTGGTTTATCGGCATCACAAGTTTTGCATGTGGTTAATCGTTTGAAAGAATCGGATCAACTTGATTTAGTCCAGTTGGTGCATTTTCACTTAGGTTCGCAAATGGCGAATATTCGTGATGTACGTTTAGGTGTAAGCGAAGCAGCACGTTTTTACTGCGAGTTACGTAAACTAGGTGCAAAAATTGAGTGTCTTGATGTGGGCGGTGGTTTAGCTGTTGACTACGATGGTACTCGTAGCCAGTCACATAACTCAATGAACTATAGCTTAGCTGAATACGCTAACAATATTGTGTACACCATAGGCGACATTTGTAAGCAGTATGAACAGCCGTTTCCAACTATTATTTCGGAGTCGGGGCGGGCATTAACCGCGCACCATGCTGTGCTTATTTCAAATGTGATTGGTACTGAAAGTTATACACCTGAAGAAATTGAAGCACCGGCTGATGATGCCCCGCAGTTACTTAAAAATATGTGGATGTCGTGGCAGCAATTGCATGTATTAACTGATGACCGTGCATTAATTGAGATTTATCACGATAGCCAAGGCGATTTAGCCGAAGCACATAATCAGTTTGCAATGGGGTTACTAAACTTAACCCAGCGTGCGTGGGCTGAGCAAACAAATTTACGCGTGTGTTATGAGCTTAATAAGCACATGGACAACAAAAACCGCTTTCATCGGCCAATAATTGACGAGCTTAATGCACGTTTAGCCGATAAGTTTTTTGTAAATTTCTCGTTGTTTCAATCACTGCCAGATGCGTGGGGAATTGATCAGGTGTTTCCGGTGTTGCCATTAAGTGGCTTAACCGAAGCGCCAAAAAAACGTGCAGTATTACTGGATATTACTTGTGATTCTGACGGTGCACTTAATCATTATGTTGATGGTCAAGGCATTGAAAGTACACTACCAGTACCTGAGTTTAGTGCAGATAAACCATATTTAATGGGGTTTTTCTTGGTGGGTGCTTATCAAGAAATATTAGGTGATATGCATAATTTATTTGGCGATACGCACAGCGCTATGGTGAATATGGATGAGCACGGCGTAGCCAGCATTACCGAAATAAACCAAGGCGATACAGTAGCCGATATGATGCGTTACGTGCATTTAGACGTTGAGAGTTTTCAGCAGTCGTATCAGCAGTTGGTAAGTAGCAAAATTGCAGAACACGAACAGCAAAGCGTTTTAGACGAATTGCAAAATGGCCTTGATGGCTACACTTATTTAGAAGAGCTATAAGTATGTCGACTTTGTTTGATCATCCAGATCACTCATTGTATTCCAATGGGATGACCTTTTTACGTTGTCCTATGGTGCAAAATATTACCGCGATTGACGCTGATGTAGTAGTGCTTGGTTTACCATTTGATATGGCGACCTCGGGCCGCCCAGGTGCACGTTTAGGCCCAGACGCGATTCGTCGTGCATCGGTGCATTTAGCGTGGGAAGGCACTAAGTATCCATGGACGTTTCCATTATTTGAGCATTTAAAAGTGGCCGATGCTGGAGACTTTACTTATCCGGTAGGCGACGCTGAGTATTTTACGGCGCAGCTTGAACAAGCCGCGAGTAAAATATTAAGCCAAGGTAAAACCTTGTTAGGGCTAGGTGGCGATCATTTTGTGACTTTACCATTGCTACGTGCGCATGAAAAACAACATGGCAAAATGGCTTTGGTGCACTTTGATGCCCACACAGATACTTACAGTAATGGCTCACGCTACGACCACGGTACCATGTTTTATCATGCACCAATGGAAGGGTTAATTGATTTAGAGCACAGTATTCAAATTGGTATTCGCACCGACTTTGATCAAAGCAAGCATGGGTTTGCAGTGATTGATGCCATGCAAGCCAACGATTTATCGGCAAACGATATTGCTGCGCAAATAATTGCGCGAGTAGGTGATTTACCGGTTTATTTAACCTTTGATATTGATTGCCTTGATCCTGCGTTTGCACCTGGTACAGGCACTCCTGTGTGTGGTGGTTTAACATCAGACAAAGTACTTAAAATATTACGTGCTTTAAAAGGCATTAATATGGTAGGTATGGATGTAGTAGAAGTATCGCCAGCGTATGATCAAAGTGAAGTAACCGCCATTGCTGCAGCAACCATTGCGCATGAGCTTTTGCACTTATGGGCATATAAAAATAAGTATTAAACTAAAGAAAATACTAATGAATAGGGCACCCTTAAAACGTGCCCTATTTTTTTGCGCCCCATAAAAGTAGTATAATTTTTTAGTCGTGTTTATTTAATACCGTTATGCAGTAATTTGGTGTTATTTAACCTGAATTTAGGTTATTTACATATCATTCTATTATAAGCTCGTCAGGCTCAGTCTATACTGAGCTTAATTATCCACTTATAAAAACTAAAATAGGATACCTTTTTTATGCTTCAGGCTGTTGTTTTAGGAGGGCTAGAATTTAGTCCTTTGGTTGTTTATTTTCCCATAGCATTTTTATTAACAGCGCTGAGTCGTTTTATTTTGCACCGTTTAGATTGGCACGATCGCATTTGGCGGGTTGCCTGGTTTGAGGTGTCTTTATTTGTATGTTACTTAGCATTAACCGTATATTTATTAAGTGGAAGAATAATTTAATGGCCAAATATTTACGTATTTTAATTACTGTACTGGTTATTTTTATGGCCGTATTTGCAGGGCGTTGGGTATGGAATGATTACATGCATACACCATGGACCCGCGATGGTCGCATTAGAGCCAATATAGTTACGGTAGCGCCAGATGTGTCTGGTTGGGTAACTGATTTAAACATGATTGACGGGCAAAGTGTAAAGCAAGGGGATCTGCTTTTTAGTGTTGATGCTAAGCGTTATCAGGCAGCGCTAGAGCGCAGTAAAGCCAGTACCGAAAATGCATTATATACCTGGGAGCTTGCTAAGCATAAATACGAGCGTCGAATAGCATTAAACAGCCAACAAGCAATTAGTGAAGAAAGTTTAGAAGCAACGCGAATTAATACAAAAATAGCAAAAGCAAACTATGAACTCGCTAAAACAGAACAAGCAGTAGCGCAGTTAAACCTTGATAGAACCCAAGTTGTTGCACCTGTGTCGGGTTACATAATTAACTTAGATTTACGCCAAGGCAATTATGTTGCTCAAGGCGTGTCGGTATTTGCCATTGTACAAGCAGACTCTTTTTATGTAACCGGCTACTTTGAAGAAACCAAAATCCCTCTTATTCATTTAAAGCAACACGCAAATGTAGCTTTGTTAAGTGGTGGTAAACCTTTAACTGGTCAGGTAATGAGTATAGGTAAAGCAATTGCTAATACTAATACGCAAAGTAATGGCCAGCGTTTACCACAAGTTCAGCAAACCTTTAACTGGGTACGCTTATCGCAGCGCATACCGGTGGATATTAAATTAGACGCGTTTCCTGCAGATACTCAGCTTAGTGCCGGAATGACCGCAACTATTCGACTTGTTGAGCGCTAATGGAGGCTGTGCTGCGTAACCTATTTTTACCTAAAAAGCAGGCTGTTATTTTTGCACTAAAAGGCGTAATTGCTATGGCAATGGCGCTTACAGTTGCTTTGTTTCTTAATTTAGATCGCCCTTACTGGGCTTTAGTTTCAGCGGTGTTTTTACAAATACGCCCAGAGAGTGGCTTAGTGGCCGAAAAAGCTCTGTGCCAAATAGTAGGCACTGTTATAGGCGGCTTGTTTGGCATATTACTATTAACGCAGCTCATATCTTACCCTTACTTAGCACTGGGCATACTGGGGTTGTGGTTGGGTATTAACTCAACGTTATCGGCTTTAGTTAGGCAAACAAATTTTATTTATGGGTTTGCTATGGCGGCGGTTACCGCCGAAATTATAGTGTTACTGGTAATAGCAAGCCCTACCACCGTAAGTAGCCAAGCTGTATTTAGTATTGCCCAATCGCGTATGAGCGAAATTATAATTGGCTCAATTTGCGCCGGCATTGTGAGCCATTTATTTTGGCCAGTAAAAGTGAAGAATGGGCTGCAAATTCAGGCAAAGTCATTAATAAACCAAACCCTTAATTACCTAGTTACTGAGCTAAACATACAAGGCTCGCACGAAGAACGACACCAGCAAATAGATGGCATTTTGGCAACCTTAGGCGCAGTTAACGAAGATTCTAGCGCGGTGCGTTACGAAGGCCCTAAAGGTCCTGGGCGCGCTCGTGCAGCAAATCAACTGTCGCAAAAAGTATTATCTTTACTGGCGTTAATTCAAATATTTGGCCGTTTACAACGTAGCCATACAAAACTGATGAGCCCGCTACTGACTCAATTATTTACTCAGCTCAAACAGGTTTTAGCAAATATAGCGCAAGCAAACAGTGTTGATGATTGCATAGAACAAGTAAAAAACTTGCGCCGAGAGTTAACCGAATATCGTGCGAATAACAGCAGTGAGCTGCCCTTTGAATCGCATATGCTCAATGTTAGTGTTGATATAGCCACAGAGTTAACAGTGTTGCTGCGTGCTTATCGCGCCCTTGAAGAGCGCGATACAAGGCTGCTAAATGCACCTAGCACAGTAACTTACCGTGATCCGTTAGCGGCAATAATTGTTGGGTTTCGCACCGTTATGGTGTTTTTTATTGGCGCGTGTATTTGGGTAAGCACAGGATCGCCGGCAGCAATAATGATTATGATTTTACCGGTGATATTTTCAATTATGTTAGCGCGTTTTCCACTCATTGTTTTGCGTGTGGTGTTAAAGCGGATAATGATTGGAGTTGTGGTTGCTAGTTTTGTCAGTATTTTTTATGCACTTAACTTATTAGCCTACAGTGGTGGGCAATTAGAAATACTCATATTGGTATTAGCTGGCCCTTACTTTATTGGTTTATTACTACTTGCCGATAGAGAAACCCTGCCTTACGGATTAGGCTTTTGTATACCGTTTTCTATTTTGGTGAGCCCAAGTACCGATATGAGCCGAGCATTTTCAATTGATTATACGCTGAGTGCGGCAATGGCTATTTTTACTGGGGTAGCTATTTTATTTTGGGTTTTTCATTTAATTACAGGGCCAAGCGCCCAGTTATTAGTGCATAGAATTTTTAAAGCAACCCATCAAGACCTGCTCGATATTAATAAACACAGTGCGCCTATTGTTTGGTATAACCAGCGGATGGCCGACCGATTATTACGACTCACTCATTACGACCAATGTTCGCAGTCTCGCGCTATTACTGACTTGGCATTAACCGCATTAAATTTAGGCCACGCAGCAGTGCGATTACGCTCTGTGTGCGAAAACGTAGCAGGTAAAGATCTAAAATATTTTACACTGTGGCAGCATGCTCTTGCCGATGCATTTTTGCTGGCAAGTAAAGGTCAAGTTGATCAGCGGTTTAAACATGCATGCGACGCGTTATATCAAGAGTTAGTGTGTATATTAGGAGAGTCGCAGCAGGTTGAGGCAATACAAGGAATGTTTATGCGGATTAACTTAACCTTTGAGCGCAGCGCCAATAGTATTAAGACCCCAAACTCACTACTTTAGCTATTTTTCGAGTTCAGAAGTAGGTATGAGATCTGCTATACTGTGCGCATCATTTTATGGGGCTGTTATGATTTCAAAAAACCAACTCAAACTTATTCGCCAACTTGGCCAAAAAAAGTACCGCAAGCAATTTAATCAATACCTTGTACAAGGTGAAAAAAACGTACTTGAGTTATTAAACAGCCCATTAAAGGCGGTTGATATATTTGCTACCGAGGCATTTATAAATACCTATCAAGCACAGTATCTGGGTATTAATTTTATTTGCGCCGAGGAAGAGCTGCTAACAAAAGCAAGTACGCTGGTTAGTAACAATGCCGCCATTGCTATTGTAAATATGCCACAAGCAGCACAACTACAAACCAGTGGCTTAATATTAGCACTTGATGGTGTATCTGATCCGGGCAATTTAGGCACTATTATTAGAGTTGCTGATTGGTACGGTATTAAACATATTGTAACCAGTACAGATAGCGCCGATGCATACAACCCTAAAACAATTAGCGCCACTATGGGCTCGTTTGTAAGAGTGTCGGTAAGCCAAGTCGATTTACCTGCGCATTTAGCCACATTAAAATTACCAATTTATGGTGCCTTTTTAGACGGGGAAAATGTGCACAACACCCAATTTACAGGTTCAGGCGTGTTATTAATGGGCAGTGAGTCGCACGGTATACGCGAAGCGTGTGCCAAATTAGTAACTGATAAAATAACCATACCGGCTTTTGGTCAGGCTGAGTCGCTAAATGTGGCTATGGCAACCGGTATTATTTTAGATAACTTTAAACGCCAAGCTTAAAACTAAAGCAAGGTGAATGTTTATAACCAATAATATTCGGTAATAACAAAAAGATGCGCTTAAGCACTATAAAATTGGCAGGCTTTAAATCGTTTGTAGAGCCAACTAAAATTCCATTTCCTGATCAAATGACCTGTGTTGTAGGCCCTAATGGCTGTGGCAAGTCTAATGTTATTGATGCAGTGCGCTGGGTGCTTGGCGAAAGCTCGGCTAAAAACTTACGTGGCGACGCCATGGCCGATGTCATTTTTAATGGCTCAACTAATCGTAAAGCTATTTCGCAGGCCTCGGTAGAGCTTACTTTTGATAACGACAAAGGCGACTTTCCTAATACCTTTGCCGATCGTAATCAAATTGCTATAAAGCGTTTAGTTACCCGCGATGGTCAGTCGTTGTATTTTTTAAATGGCAGTAAATGCCGCAAACGCGATATTACCGATATATTTTTGGGCACAGGCCTTGGCCCACGTAGTTACGCCATTATTGAGCAAGGCATGATCTCGCGCTTAATAGAGAGTAAACCGCAAGAGCTTAGGGTGTTTTTAGAAGAAGCCGCCGGGGTATCTAAATACAAAGAGCGCCGCCGCGAAACGCAAACTCGAATAAAAAGCACCCGTGAAAACTTAGAGCGCTTACTCGATGTACGCAAAGAGTTACAAAGTCAACTTACTAAGTTAGCGGTGCAGTCGGTTGATGCTAAAAAATACCGCGAGTTAAAAGCGCAAGAGCGAACGTTAAAAGGGCAAATTGCCGTTTTAAAATGGCAAAAACTACACCAACAACAACTCGAAAAAAGCCAACAAATAAATAAATTAAATGAGCAAGTTACGTTTTTTAAAACGGCTCATTCTGGTCACGACGACGTACTTGCAAGCTTAGAAACCCAAGTACAAGCCTCGCAAGAAAGCGTAAGTGATGCGCAACAGCAACAACATGTAATACACACTGAGCTTACGCGATCTGAGCAACAACAAATAAGCATAAAGCAACAAATTCAAACGCTTAAACAAAATCAGATTAAACTACAGCAGCGCCAAACGCATAGTTTAGAGCTTAAAACGCAGCAGCAAACAGTGTGCGAACAACTAGAACACGCTTTGCAGCAGGCAATAGAAAACAACTTAATGCGCAACGAGCAAGTAAGTGAGTTAAGCCAAGAGCTTGAGAGTGCTTTAGAGCTAAAGCAGCAACATACTGAGGATTGGCAATCGCTTAGCGAGCAACTGCAGCAACTTAATAATAAGTTGCAGATGCAAGCAAATAATATTGAGCAAACTCAGCAGCAAAGCAAACACGTTAATGAACAAAGTGAGCAGTTAAATAAGCAAATTACACACCTAAAAAGTAGCGATGTTGAACAGCAGTTAGTTTCTCAAAAACAACAAAGGCAAGTGCTTACTCAAGAGTTAGCAACTAAGCAAACGGCGCACAGTAAAGGCCAAATGCTGCTTTTAGAGCAAAGTTCGCAGTTAAACAATGCCGAGCAGCAATATCAGCAACTTAGCCAGCAAGCTAACGAGCTAAAAGCCAGTATCGCAGGACTAAGCAGTACATTAGGGCTAGATAATGAGAGCGAGCACCACAACACCTTATTTAACCAATTAAAGGTTAAAGACGGGTTTGAGCACTGTATTGAACAAGCACTTAAATCGCTTGAGCATTTAAATGTAAGTGAGCAGTCGGCAAATAATAGTGTGTGGCATAACGAATCAACAAAAAGCAATCAGGCAAATGTAAAAAATAGCTTAGCGGCATTTATAACTCAGGGGGTTTACCCTGAAGTATTGAGCCGTATTGCTTATAGTAAAAGCGGCGAACTTAAAGCATTAGAGGATGATTTTTATATTGCCGTAATGGATGAAACCGCCGCTTTGCATGGTCGGAACTGGCATATAAGCTCAGATCGAAATGCTGAAAACTCATTACTGGTAAAGCACAAGCAATTGCAGCTTAAAACAGCGCAGCTAAAAAATGTAGAGGGTGAGTTACAACTCGCAGCCCAAGTGCTTGAGCAGCAAAAAGCACTGCAAAGTGAGCTTAGTACGCAGCAAAGTGAACTTAAAGAAACCATACATCAGCTGGCTCAAAATATTGCCGTAGCGAGTACGCGCAACGATATGTTAAAAGAGCAAGTAGCGCAGTACCAGCAGCAATTGCAACAGTACCAAACGCAACAACAGCAATTAGTTATGCAGTTAGCACAAATAAAAGGGGTGCTTAAAGATCAAACAGTGCAGTTTGAAACACTTAAGCAGCAACAGTTAAGTTTAAGCAGTGATCTTGCTACTGCAAATAACAAGCGCACCCACAGTGATACAAATTATAGCCAAGTATTAGCTAGGCTTGAGCAATATAAAACGCAAGCCCATCAAGCAACGCTTGCAGAGCAACAGTCACGTAGCGAGTGGCAATTAAGCCAAGCTAAACTAAGCCATGCAGAGCAAGCGCATTTAAGTGCAGAGCAGGGTGCAAAAGAATTACACGATCAATTAACCCAGCTGCTAATACCCGAGCAAGAACTACTTGAAAAAATAGCCCAGTTACTTAAACAGCATGCGCAAGGCGAGAAAAACTTAAACACATTACAAAATAAATTAAACCAAGCAAAAGAGAGCTTAAGCACGAAACAAGCTAGTCTTAAAAGTTCACAAGGTGAGCTGGTGGCGCTACAAGAGCAGCATCAAAAATTAAGCATAGAAGAGCAAAGTTTATTAATAAAAGCACAGTTGGCGCTTGAACCGCTAGAAGAGTTAAAGCAAAACCTAAAGCAGGTGCTTGATGAGTTACCAGAAACACTCATTATAAGCACAGCGCAAAATAAACTCGCAGATATTGTTAATCAGTTGGAGCGCTTAGGCGCGGTAAATTTAGCTGCTATTGATGAGTTTGATCAAGCCAAAGCGCGCAGCGAATATCTTGATAATCAATTAGATGACTTAACAAAAGCGCTGAGTACCCTAGAAGGGGCTATTCGTAAAATTGATATAGAAACCAAAACTCGCTTTAAAGCGACCTTTGATCAAGTTAACCAAGACTTTGCAAAGCTATTTCCAAAGGTTTTTGGTGGTGGAAGTGCTTATTTAGAATTAACCAGTGACGATTTACTCGAAAGTGGTGTTAGTATAATGGCACGACCACCAGGTAAAAAAAATTCAACAATTCATTTGTTAAGTGGTGGAGAAAAAGCGCTGAGCGCATTATCATTAGTGTTTTCTATATTCAGGCTCAATCCAGCTCCATTCTGTATGCTGGATGAAGTAGATGCGCCGCTAGATGATGCCAACGTGGTACGTTTTTGCCGTTTGGTTGAAGAAATGTCACAATCGGTGCAGTTTATTTATATTAGTCATAATAAAATTGCGATGGAAATGGCTGGTAGATTAACAGGTGTTACCATGGCTGAGCCAGGTGTGTCGCGCGTAGTGGCTGTAGATATTGAACAAGCTGTGCAACTTGCACACGCATAGTTAAATTAAACGTATTAGGTTTTAACTAATACACAGGTTTAGGCATATAAAATAAAAAAGGTGAGGGGATGGCCGAAGAATTAAGATGGGTTTTAATCGTGATCAGTGTATTTGTCATAGGTGGCTTATTAGTACACGGTTTATGGTCAGTGCGAAAAAAAGACAACCCAGAAATACCTGCTAACGAGCGGGTCGAACCACAACACACAGCTCACTCTCATTCGCCAAGTGCAGAGCCCGCACAGAGCGTTGCCTTTGAGCAAGAAGAACCACAATTTGGTGAACTAAATTTTGATGCCAACGAGCCGCAAATAGATACTAGCGTGCCAGAAGTGCCAATTGAAGATGACCTTAGTGTAATTGAGCCAGAGCATGACCTTGAGCCAAGCGAAGAGCCTGCAGAGGTTTCAGACTTTGTGATTGTGCATATTCAAATGCCAGATGGAATGAGCATGCAAGGCAGTAAATTATTGCCCGCGGTAAACACCTTAGGGTTTAAATACTCAGAGGAAGGCTTTTTTAATCGTCATTTAGATCCAGCAGGCCAAGGCCCGGTATTATTTAGACTAGTAAATATGTATAACCCAGGTACCTTCGATATTGATAATATGGAACAATTTAGTACCGCAGGCGTTAGCTTATTTATGACCTTACCGTGTGAAGGTGATGGCTTAGCAGCATTTAATATGCTGCACAGTGCAGCTAAAAAGCTTAGCGACGAATTTGGTGCGCAAATTTTAGATGCGCAGCGTGAAGAAATGACCGTAGATCGCGTTCGTCAATATGTTGAACAGATACGTGCATTTTCTGCGTAATTAACGCAATAGGTTAAATTTTTATAAGCCACTGGGCGTTGACTCGTCAAAGTGGCTTTTTTTATGTTTTTTGAGGTCAAAATGGCAAGCAGCATTAGTGAGCAAATAAACCATCTTCGTAGTACGCTTGAACAGCACAGTTACAATTATTATGTACTTGATACCCCCAGTATTCCTGATGCTGAATACGACCGTTTATTACAACAACTCAGCGCACTAGAAACTCAGCACCCAGAATTAATAACTGCCGACTCACCAACCCAAAAAGTGGGCGGTGCTGCGCTAAGTAAATTTGAGCAAGTAGCGCACCAAGTGCCTATGTTATCGCTTGATAACGCCTTTAGCGAAGATGAATTTATTGCCTTTAATCGCCGTATAAAAGAGCGTTTAATGAGTACCGAAGAGCTTACTTTTTGTTGTGAGCCAAAACTAGATGGCTTAGCTGTGTCGATTATTTATCGTGATGGCGTACTAGTGCAAGCCGCGACCCGAGGTGATGGGTTGACGGGAGAAAATGTAACTCAAAACGTTAAAACAATTCGTAATGTGCCACTTAAATTACGAGGTAGCGATTATCCTGCTGAACTAGAAGTGCGCGGCGAAGTGTTTATGGATAATGCAGGCTTTGAAAAGTTTAACATTGAAGCTGAAAAACGTGGTGAAAAAGTATTTGTAAACCCACGCAACGCCGCCGCAGGTAGCCTGCGCCAGCTTGACTCTAAAATTACGGCTAAACGCCCACTGATGTTTTATGCCTACAGCACAGGTCTTGTAGCCGACGGTAGCATTGCAGAGGATCATTATCAGCAATTAGAAAAGTTGACTGATTGGGGGTTACCACTTTGCCCTGAAACAAAATTAGTAGAAGGCCCACAAGCTGCACTGGCTTATTATACTGATATTTTAACGCGCCGTGGCGAGCTTAAATATGAAATAGATGGCGTGGTAATAAAAATAAATCAAAAAGCCTTACAAGAGCGTTTAGGCTTTGTAGCACGCGCTCCGCGTTGGGCTATTGCCTATAAGTTTCCGGCCCAAGAAGAAATAACCAAATTACTCGATGTAGAGTTTCAGGTGGGGCGTACGGGAGCAATTACACCGGTTGCACGCTTAGAGCCGGTATTTGTTGGTGGTGTTACTGTATCAAACGCTACCTTGCACAATGGCGATGAAATAGCGCGCTTAGGCGTAAAAGTGGGTGACACGGTAATTATTCGCCGTGCAGGGGACGTAATTCCACAAATAACGCAAGTAGTACTTGAGCGCCGCCCTGATGATGCCCGCGATATTGAGTTTCCGGTAACTTGCCCAATTTGTGACTCCCATGTAGAAAAAGTAGAAGGTGAAGCCGTAGCGCGTTGTACTGGTGGTTTAGTGTGCCCGGCGCAACGTAAACAAGCGATTAAACACTTTGCTTCGCGCAAAGCACTCGATATTGACGGCCTTGGCGATAAAATTGTTGATCAACTCGTCGACAGAGAGCTGATTAAAACCCCTGCAGATTTGTTTATTTTAAAGCAAGGACATTTTGAATCGCTTGAGCGTATGGGGCCAAAGTCGGCTAAAAATTTGGTTACTGCGCTTCAAGACGCTAAAGCAACAACTTTGGCTAAGTTTTTATACTCATTGGGTATTCGTGAAGCAGGTGAGGCAACCACACAAAATTTAGCTAATCATTTCTTAACCCTTGAAAACGTAATAAATGCCAGCATTGATAGTTTAACTCAAGTAAGTGATGTGGGCGAAATAGTAGCAACCCATGTACGTAGCTTTTTTGCCGAACAGCATAATTTAGATGTTGTAAATGCGCTGGTAGAGCAAGGTATTAATTGGCCTGAACTTACTCCACCTTCAGCGCAAGAGCAGCCATTAGCTGGCCTTGTTTATGTGCTTACCGGTACCTTAAACACATTAAACCGTAATGACGCCAAAGCACGTTTGCAGCAGCTCGGTGCTAAAGTGTCGGGTAGTGTGTCGGCTAAAACCGATGCGTTAGTAGCAGGCGAAAAGGCCGGATCTAAACTAACTAAGGCACAAGAGCTCGGTGTAGATATTCTTACCGAAGATGATTTAATTACATTATTTGAGAAGCATAATGGCTAATATTTTAAATTTATTAAACTCAATTCTAGTTAATACTAGCCAATGGCTACATGGATATTTATACAATCTATCTATGCTGATAATGGTGTGCTTAGTATCCTTGTATGCAAACGATATTATAAAGCTAACCAAAGGGCTGGTTGCACGTCGTCATTTTATAGTAAGAGTGCTGTGCTTTGTATTGATCACCGCCTTTGGATTTGGTTTTGTGGTTGTGTGGCTTAGCCCGCTACTGATTAAGGCGTTATTGTTTTTTGGCACTAAGTGGTTAGGTGTTACCTTGTTAGCAGCATTTTTTATATTGGGCACTATTGCCGATAGGAAAAATCAATTATGAGCCGCTATGGCCCAGAGTACTGGGATAAGTACGGCAGTTACCGTACACCCATCGCCTTTCATTTAAGTGTGCTGGTATTGTTACGAGCTTACTTTATTTGGATAGTGGCAGGGTTAAGCCGACGCCCAGAATTGGATTTGATGTCGATATTTTTTAAATCTAAAAACGATTTTTTTATTGCTATTGCCATTGGCGCTATAGCCATAGTACCAATTATTTTATTTTGTTTGCGTCGACCCCGCGAGTCTCATAAAAGTAGTGAACGCTTAGCTAAGATTTGGCGTTATATGCGCTGGCCTCTTATTTTGTGTGCGGTAATAGACTTAACTTGGTTAAGTATTCAAGCAGCTCATAGCTATTATCATTTTTCGTTATTTTTAGCGATTCAAATGGTGGTTGTATTATGGGTGCTGTGGTACTTAGCTAAAAGTCGTTATTTAACAGTGTTTTTTAATGATTGGCCTGAGCCTACCGAAAAATCCGCAGCAGAAAAACGCCTTAATAAGGATTAAAAGTGGACGCTATAAATAAAAAAATAGCGGTGGTGGTGCTGTTTATAGGTGTGGCGCTTAGTGTGCTAATGCTAACTACAAAGCTTACAGAGCAGCCTTGGTTTATATTTTTATTTGTCTTATGGGTATTTGTTTTTTGCTCTTGTTGTTACCGATTAACCCCACTGTTTAAAACACGAAACCAAGTTAATGATTTTATTAAGCGCGATGCAAAACATTTAGTATTGTTTAGCTTAGCGGGATTTTTTGATAAAAAATCTGGCCCGCAGTGGTTAGCAATTAAAAATATTAAGCACCTTTCAACCCGCAATAATGAACTGCTAGTACACAGCTACCAGCAAACGCAATTTAGTATTAGTTTACCTGCGTCAAAAGTAGAGCTAGATGCTTTTTTACAGCAGATACTGACTAATTCAGAAAGACGAAGTATTACATTTGATTAAGTTGATCTTAAGCAAATGTAATAACGTAATAATTAACCAATAAAGCTAAATACGATTATAGCTAACCAAGCATTTAAAGAGGCTGTTATGTTGAAGTGGAATGATGTTATTAATTTTGCCAATAATGGCAATCCAACGCCGCCGAAAAAGGTTATTAAAACCGACGCTCAGTGGCAAGAGTTATTATCTGAAGATACCTATTACGTTACTCGTAAAAAAGGCACTGAGCGACCGCACAGCTCCGGTAGCTGCACATTGTTAGAGCCAGGCAAGTATGTATGTATATGTTGCGATAACTTATTGTTTGACGCAGATGAAAAGTTTGATAGCGGTACGGGTTGGCCTTCGTTTACAAAACCCGCAACAATAGAAGCTGTTGCCTATATTAGTGATAACACTCATGGGATGCAGCGTATTGAAGCAGTATGTAATGTGTGCGATGCGCACTTAGGTCATGTGTTTCCTGATGGCCCATTACCGACTGGCCTGCGATACTGCGTTAATGCCGCGTCAATGAAAAAGCTTTAACGCGTTTAGTCGGCTTGAATATCTAGCTGCATATCTTTTGCTTTATGCAAAATTTTATTTAAACGCTGCGCCTGATCTGCAGGTAGTTTAGCTTTGCTCAGTAAGGCGTAGCATTTTTTAGCAAGCCCCATATTAAACGAATCACCCCCTTGTTGTTTGGTCGAATCAAACAAACATTGCAATAAGTTAAGTGCGATACTCTGATTACGAGGCATTACCCTAAATGCTTGAGTAAACGCTTCTAGCGCCGTATTTAATTGCCCTCTATTAAATTGATTCACAGCATGGTTGTTTAACTCTTTAGCCCCCATTTTAATATCACGACGCTCGCTTTGCTGTTGTTGAATATAACGTAAATAGGTTGTGTCGCTTACACTTGGATGACGCTGACAATGCGTAATTATTTGGCCAAATAAATTTTGGGCTTTTTGATGAAAGCCTAGTTCGTGAAATGCTTTTGCTTTATCGAGTGCGCCGTCTACAGAGCGAATTTGTGTATCATCTTCATCAAGCTGCTCTATTAGTCGCTTAGCTTTTTGGTGTTCATCTTTTAAGTAGTGTAGGCGTGCGTTTAATACATCGATTTGCGCCTGGTTTACATTATTAGGAAACTGCTTTTTTAAATCATTAATATATTGATTAGTTTGGCGAGAAATTCGTTGTATTTGATCCGTTTGATCTGTGGTTAGCGCAAAGTCGATACCGGCACGCGCCGCATTTAAATAAATATCTGGGCTATCGTGAATTGAGTATTTTGCATAGCTTGCAATATCTTTTTGGGTTAAATAGCTCTTTTCATAATCGTGATTAATTAACGATACATTACTCAAAGACTTTTGACGCATAATATTAAGAGGAGCAATATCCGCAGCCTGACTTAAAAACTCTTGTGCGAGCTCAAATTGATTAAGTTTTATTTCTAAACGACCTAATAAATCAAGCGCGATTAAACGAGTTTCGTTGCGCTCTAACATGGTTTTAAGCATGCGCTGGGCTAAAATATGTTCATTATTTTCTATCAGTGCTTCTACTAAACCTACTTTAGCCCATGCAAATTTTTGGATATCGAGTACCGACTTAAAAAAGTCTTTGGCCTCTTGGTTACGATTAAGGCGTAGTAGGGCATCACCTTTTAATCGCAGTAAAATAGGGCTGTAGTTGTTGTTTTTATTTAATGCTGCACTTATGTACTTAAGTGCTTTGGAATCATTACCGTCATCAATAAAATTGTAAACTGTTTGTAAATCACGTTTACGTTTTAAAATACGCTCTATACGTATTTTAAGCTCTTGTGCTGTAAATGGTTTAACCAAAAAATCATCGGGTTGTAATTCAAGAACACTATGTACAAGCGAGCCACTTGTTTCTGCAGAAATAAAAATAAACCCAGTGGAGCTTTTAATTAACTGCTTTATTCGCAATTCCTCATAAAGCTGATAACCATCTTGATGCTTATTTAGATTGAATGAGCATACAATTAAATCAAATTGCTCGTTTATACACTGCTCTTTTGCCGAGTTAGCATGATCTGCAAATCGTAACTGTCCAAAGCCAAGCTTTTCTAGCGATTGTTTCATATAGCTTTGGGCGAGCGGTTGCTCCTCCACTATAAGTATTTTGGCTGTTGAATAGATCTTTGTTGGCATTTGGCTTAACAGTGATTACGTGTAACACAGACTATAATCAACAGTTTAGCTGCTTACAAGGGAATTTAGGTTATTACTCAACTTTATTAAGTACTTAATATGCATTCATAGGCTTATATGTGGTGGGTAATACTTAGCTTGATACCTGCGACCCTTGCCATTCGTTATAAAGGGCGGCGATGCTCTTTTTCTTTCAACTGAGCTAATTGCCCAAAAGGACATATATATTATTTTAGTATTTAATGGAGATATTAAGAAGTGTTTATATGTGGTGGGTGATACTGGACTTGATGCCAGCGACCCTCGCCATTCGTTATAAAGGGCGGCGATGCTCTTTTTCTTTCAACTGAGCTAATTGCCCAAAAGGATTTATATATTATTTAAGTATTTGATGGAGATATTACGAGATACTAAGAAGTGTTTATATGTGGTGGGTAATACTTAGCTTGATACCTGCGACCCTCGCCATTCGTTATAAAGGGCGGCGATGCTCTTTTTTTTCAACTGAGCTAATTACCCAAAAGGACTTTTATATTATTTTAGTATTTAATGGAGATATTAAGAAATGTTTATATGTGGTGGGTGATACTGGACTTGATGCCAGCGACCCTTGCCATTCGTTCTAAAGGGCGGCGATGCTCTTTTTCTTTCAACTGAGCTAATTGCCCAAAAGGATTTATATATTATTTAAGTATTTGATGGAGATATTACGAGATACTAAGAAGTGTTTATATGTGGTGGGTGATACTTAGCTTGATACCTGCGACCCTTGCCATTCGTTATAAAGGGCGGCGATGCTCTTTTTCTTTCAACTGAGCTAATTTCCCAAAAGGACTTTTATATTATTTTAGTATTTTATGGAGATATTACGAGATACTAAGAAGTGTTTATATGTGGTGGGTGATACTGGACTTGAACCAGTGACCCTCGCCATTCGTTATAAAGGGCGGCGATGCTCTTTTTCTTTCAACTGAGCTAATTGCCCAAAAGGACATATATATTATTTAAGTATTTGATGGAGATATTAAGAAGTGTTTATATGTGGTGGGTGATACTGGACTTGAACCAGTGACCCTCGCCTTGTAAGGGCGATGCTCTCCCAACTGAGCTAATCACCCACATATAAATTAAAACGCTACTATTAAAATAAATAGTACTGGACTTTAACCAGTGAACTTCGCCGTTGCTTATTAGTAGCGGAGATGCTCTCTTTTTCTAACTGAGCTAATTACTCATATAGAAATTTAGATGTGAACACTTATAAAAAGTGGTGGGTGATACTGGACTTGAACCAGTGACCCTCGCCTTGTAAGGGCGATGCTCTCCCAACTGAGCTAATCACCCA
>NZ_JAGGDL010000035.1:0-36348 GCF_017653575.1 Pseudoalteromonas sp. K222D | reverse complement strand
CTACTGGCTAGACAAAAACGTGTACAAATTGAACGATACCATTCAAGCCGATCACTCAATACCATTTTGACCGAAAAGTGATCGGCATCGATGGTATTGAGTGATCTTGATGGATGGTATTAGGTGATCGGCTTAGATAGTATTAGGTGATCGCGATGCATGAGAATATGCATTAGCTACATTGGGCGTAATAGCAGCTAAATCCATTCATTGTTAGCTGGTTATTACTCAAAGTAGCATTGTGATGCGAAAGCGTGTCATATGCTTTTGTTATAGCCACCGGCAAACTTAATGTTGCTTGTTGCGCACTTAAATTAAATACACACAGCATTTTTTCATTATTAAGTGTTCTATAAAATGCCAGAATGGGTTCAGCCGTTTGGATAAACTCAATATCGCCTGTAATCATCACCGCTTGCGTTTTACGCCAAGCCATAAATTCACGGTATGCGTTTAAAATAGAGTTTTTGTCGTCATTTTGCTCTGCTACCGATTGAGATTTGTGTGCTGTGTCTACAGGCAACCAAGGCTTATTTTCACTAAACCCAGCATAATCTACTTGCTCATTTTCCCAAGGCATTGGAGTTCTACAGCCATCACGGCCTTTAAAGTTAGGCCAAAATGTAATTCCGTAAGGGTCTTGTAAGTCTTCAAAGGCCACGTTTGCTTCGCCCAAACCTAGCTCTTCCCCTTGATACATACATACACTACCACGCAGTGAAGCGAGTAGGGCTGTAAGCATTTTACATTGGGCAGGGTTAATTTCGCCATTGTCGCTCCAACGGCTCGCAACACGTTCTACATCATGGTTACTAAACGCCCAGCAAGGCCAACCTTCAGTCATTTGCTGCTCAAGCGTTTGCACTGTTGTTCTAATGTATTCACTAGAGTAGTCATCAGTGAGTAATTCAAAGCTGTAGCCCATGTGTAGCTTATCGCCACCTTGGGTATACTGCGCCATGGTAGCGAGTGAATCTTCAGATGATATTTCACCCAATGAAACCGCACCTGGATACTTATTAAGTAAGGCACGAATATCTTGCATAAATTCGATGTTTTCTGGTTGGGTGTTGTTGTAATAGTGATACTGAAACGCGTACGGGTTATCTTCACTAAAACCGCGGCCTTGGCGCTTATCTTTTGGTTTTGCAGGATTGTCGCGTAATTGCGCATCGTGGTAGCAAAAGTTAATTGCATCGAGCCTAAAGCCATCTACACCTTTTTTCAGCCAAAACTCCACGTTATCAAGCACAGCTTGTCTAACATCTGGATTATGAAAGTTTAAATCGGGCTGCTCGGTTAAAAAGTTGTGTAAATAATACTGACCTCGGCGCGGCTCCCACTGCCATGCCGGGCCGCCAAAAATAGATAACCAATTATTAGGTGCTGTACCATCTTCTTTTGACTCAGCCCAAACATACCAATCAGACTTATCATTAGTGGTATTTTCGCGGCTATCTAAAAACCATTGGTGTTGATTAGAGGTATGGCTGAGTACTTGGTCAATAATAATTTTAATATCGCGGGCATGCGCTTGTTCAATTAGCGCATCAAAATCGTTTAAATCACCAAATATTGGGTCAATATCTCGGTAGTCGCTAATATCGTAACCAAAGTCTTTCATTGGCGATTTAAAAAAAGGTGAAATCCAAATAGCATCAACACCTAAGCTTTTAATATAATCGATGCGATTAATTATCCCCTTTAAGTCACCAATACCATCATTGTTGCTATCTTGAAAGCTACGCGGATAAACCTGATAAATTACCGCACCTTTGTACCACTGCTGTTGGGCCATGCTTTTCTCCGTCATTGCACACCGTATTTCGATTACGCTAAATATGGTTTGTTAACTCACCATATAATATTTCTAAAAAGCATACGTGAAGCCCGTGATTCTGTAAAAATACTGCATACGTATGCACTAAAATACACACTTTTTAAGTATTAAAAAAATCACTAAAAACCAATTAAATATTTTAAATTAGCGAGAAAACAACCTTACCAATTAAGGTTTTTAAATTAATTTATAGGTTCATTCTTATTTTAATCATTATTAACAATGGCTTGAGTTGATCGCCTCTATGCCTCATTGGTCTTACCAATTGTACACCCAACAATAAGCGTATACAGAGCAGGGATCAGGTTAAATATGGTTATTTTTATGCAGTTTACATTTAACAACTTGCGCCATTTATTGATAAATATAATTATTTAACTAAATTTATTAAGTAATTAATGCGAATTTATGAAAGTCTATTAAAAACAAGCGTTTGTGCTGTTGTGAGTGGCTTTTATGTTAATATATTGTCAATGTGCAAGTATTGAATACGTATGCATAAAGTTGTTAATAAAATGAAGAGAGCGTTAACATTAATCCTGACAACAAAATTAGCTCGCTTTGTTTGACTATCACTCAAACAAAGCGAGGATCACAATATGGGTAACGGGAATAACATCATGTCTATGTTCAAACCAAGTATATTAACGTTGGCATTAACAGCTGCAGGTTTATCAAGCTTTGCTACTGCTGCCGCGCAAGAAAATACAATAAAAAAAGAAGACGTTGAAATCATCGAAGTTAAAGGTTTTCGTGGCAGTTTAGTTGAGTCAATAAACACCAAACGTTTTTCTACACAGGTTGTAGAGTCAATTTCTGCTGAAGATATTGGTAAATTACCAGACTCATCTATTGCAGAATCTATTGCACGCTTACCGGGTTTAACCGCGCAGCGTCTTGATGGCCGAGCAAGTCGTGTAAGTGTGCGTGGCTTTAGCGAAAATGAAAGTGCCACTACCTTTAATGGTCGCGAGCAAGTTTCTATTGGTGACAACCGTGGTGTTGAATTTGACCTGTACCCATCAGAAATAATGAGCGGTGTAACCGTTTATAAAACGCCTAATGCAAGTCTTGATGCAGAAGGTATTGCTGGTGTAATCGACATGCAAACCGTTAAGCCTTTAAGTAAAGGTGAGCGTGTGATCATGTTTAATGGCCAATTAGAGCAAACAGGTTTTGATAAATTAAACCCTGATGGCAACGACAGTGGTTACCGCGGCACAATTTCGTACATTGACCAGTTTGCAGATGACACCATAGGTGTTGCGTTTGCTTATAATAAAATGAGTTCACCAAACCAAGAAAAACGATGGAACTCATGGGGCTACCCTGAATTTGAAGCAGCTGGCGAGCAATATTCTATATTAGGTGGTGCAAAACCTTATGTGCGCTCATCAACACTTGAACGTGATTCAGCAATGTTTGTACTTGAAGCCGCACCAACTGATCGTTTAAACATGACGTTTGATGCGCTTTATGTTGATTTTTCAGATGAGAAGATATTACGTGGTATAGAAGTACCTTTTGCATGGGGCCAAGGCACAATAGATGCTTCAAGCGCTGAAATAGATGAGTCGTCTGGTTTTATCACCAGTGCAGTTACACAAGGGCAACGAGTTGTCGTTCGTAACGATTATGAAGAACGTAATGCTGAGCTAACGCAATTTGGTTTTAACACTAAATACGATATTAATGATTCATGGTCGTTAGAGTTTGATGCCAGTGTATCTGAAGTAAAACGTCAAATTTGGAGTATCGAAAGTTACTCTGGTACAGGGCGTGGCGATGCAAACGGCGTGGCTGATAACATAGGTTATGCCTTTGATGGTGGCAATACTGGCGCGCAATTTAGTCATGAATTAGATTACAGTGATTATGATCTTATTCAATTAGGCGGCCCGTTATCTTGGGGAGCGAGTTCAGCCCTTAACGACAAATATGGTTTAACGGGCACTGCTTATGAAAACACAGCACAAGACGGCTTTATTAACGCCCCAGAAATTAACGATGAACTACAAACACTAAAGCTTGCTGCAAGCAAAGCACTCGAAAATGAGTATTTTAGTAAAGTAAGCTTTGGTGTTTCATATAGGGATCGCGAAAAAAGTAAGTTGTCTGAAGGGTATTACATGACCTTAAAAGACTTCTCGCTTGCCAATCCAGGTATGTTGGCTATTCCTGAGCAATACCGTGAAGGGTCTGCTAGCTTAGACTTTATTGGTATGGGTAACATGGTTGCCTACGATACAAACGGCTTAGTAAACGATGGCTACTACGACCTATTACAAGAAAGCCTTACAAACCAAAAGCACAAAACGCAATCTTGGACTGTTCAAGAAGAAGTAATTGCAGTATTTGCACAGCTAGATATTAACGCAGAAATTGGCTCAATTCCGGTAACGGGTAATATTGGTGCGCGTTATGTACAAACAGATCAATCATCACAAGGCTCTGCTGCTAATACAGTTAATGGCTTAGTGGTTGTAACGCCTACCGATGTTAGCCATGACTATAGCCACTTTTTACCAAGCATAAACTTATCGTTTGCAATTGATGAAGAGCAAACAATACGTTTTGGTGCAGCAAAAACAATTTCGCGCGCACGTCTTGATGAAATGAATGCATCAATAAATGCCACTTACAGCCAAACACAACCAGACGATAACGGTAATTTTTGGAGCATTTCGGGTGGTAATCCAAAGCTTGAGCCTAAAGAAGCAACAGGCTTTGACCTAAGCTACGAAAACTATTTTGATGCAGAAGGTTACTTTGCTGCAGCATTCTTCTACAAAGATATTACGCAATGGATTTTTGATGGTACCTATGATGTAGATATGACAGGTGTTGCAGACCCATCTACAGGTGAAATTCCAGCTACGTCTACCGGCACAGGCTCAGGTAAAGT
Source organism: Pseudoalteromonas sp. K222D (assembly GCF_017653575.1). Taxonomy (NCBI): domain Bacteria; kingdom Pseudomonadati; phylum Pseudomonadota; class Gammaproteobacteria; order Alteromonadales; family Pseudoalteromonadaceae; genus Pseudoalteromonas; species Pseudoalteromonas sp. K222D. Next base: position 31,603 of record NZ_JAGGDL010000035.1, on the reverse strand, counting down.
AAATGGCGGTGAAGGCGACCTTTGGGGTTATGAGCTATCTTTATCATTACCATTTAGCGTATTTCATCCAAGCCTAGAAGGTTTTGGTTTAATTGCTAGCCATACAGGTGTAGAGCAAGACTTGAGTGATCAAAATGGTAACGAATATGAGTTACCAGGCTTATCAGACCAAATCGACAGCTTAACCTTTTATTATGAGCACAGCGGTTTTCAAGCACGTACCAGTATGCGCAAACGTAGTGACTTTAAAGGTGACGTATATGGTTTAGGCTTTGAAACCACTCAAGTTGATATCAAAGGCGAAACAATTTGGGATGCACAATTAGGTTATGACTTTAGCGAAGGCGGTTTTGATAGCTTAGCTGGCTTAAGTGTTACCTTCCAAGTGCAAAATATTACCGAAGAACCTTTTGTATCGCTGCAAGGCGATAACGACCTACAAATACGTGACTACCAAGATTATGGCCGTACATTTTTACTAGGCTTTAGTTATAAACTCTAGTTTTATTTAGCGTTGAAAAGCCCTTGTGATTTGCTTTACAAGGGCTTTTTTATATCACATTCAATACTGGTTTATTCAACAACCATGGTGAAAACTAAATGAATAATAAAATAACAAATGTGGTAATTGCCGGTGGGGGCACTGCAGGATGGATCACGGCAGCCTTATTAAATAAAGTATTGGGTAACGTGATCAACATCACCTTAGTTGAGTCTGATCAAATAGGGACTATTGGCGTAGGAGAGGCGAGTATTCCGCCAATTTCGCATTTAAATGGCGCGTTGGGCATAAATGAACATGAGTTTATTAATGCCACTCAAGCAACGATTAAATTAGGGATTGAGTTTGAAAACTGGCGCGAGCAAAATCATAAATATATGCATGCCTTTGGTAGCATAGGTAAAGATTTTCCATTTTGTGAGTTTCATCACTTTTGGCTAAAAGCAAAACAGCAAAACCACGCCCCCGACTTGTGGGATTTTTCTGTTAACTACCAAGCGGCAAAAGCAGGTAAATTCGCCCATTTACGTAATTTGCCTAATACCCAATTACCAGGGTTACATTATGCTTATCATTTTGACGCAACCTTATATGCCAAACTGTTAAAAAAACTTGCGCAGCAGCGCGGTGTTAAACGTGTAGAAGGTAAAATAAAAAGCGTGCAGCAGTGTCAGCAGTCAGGTGATATACAAGCATTAACACTTGAGAGTGGCTCAGTAATTAAGGGCGACTTATTTATTGACTGCACTGGGCTAAGTGCATTATTAATTGAAAAAACCTTAAATACAGGCTTTGAAGACTGGTCGCATTGGCTACCTTGCGATAGCGCAGTAGCAGTGCAAAGTGAATCAGCGAATGAGCCAGTACCTTATACTCGCTCTATTGCCCAAAATGCTGGTTGGCAATGGCAAATACCTTTACAGCACAGAGTTGGTAACGGCTTAGTGTTCTCGAGCCGCTATTTAACAGATGATGAAGCAAAGCAGCAATTACTCGCTAATTTGCCCGGCAAAGCAATAACAGAGCCGCGGGTGATCCGTTTTAAAACGGGGCGCCGGCGCTTACAATGGCATAAAAATGTAGTTGCTATTGGACTCTCAAGTGGGTTTTTAGAGCCATTAGAGTCAACCAGTATTCATTTAATTCAAACAGCGGCTATTCGATTAATTAAGTTGTTTCCGCATAATGGGATTAAACACTCGCAAGTAACTACATATAACCTGCAAAGTAAAACCGAAATAGAACGCATACGCGACTTTATAATTTTACATTATAAGCTTACCACCCGCACAGATAACGCATTTTGGCGTCAATGTCAGCAAATGAGTATTCCCGAAACGCTGCAACAAAAAATAACCTTGTTCAAGCAAACAGGCAAGCTCATTCGAGAAGACGACGAACTTTTTGCCGAGCCAGCGTGGCAGCAAGTAATGATAGGTCAGGGGCTTGAAGCAGATGATTATCACCCATTAGCCAACGCCCTAACTGATGAGCAGCTGCTCGCATTATTTACTGATTTAAAAGCTTTGATTAACCACACGGTTGAACAACTCCCTTCTCATAGTGAATTTTTATCTAGGATGAAAAATAATTAAATGAAAAAGCTAATTAAAGCACTGTTTGCTACAACATTGTTTACTGCAATACCATTTACTGTAATAAAGGCACAGGCCATGTCTGTATCGCCACAAAATTGGTGGGTTGGCATGCAAAATGAGGCATTGCAAGTTATGTTGCATGAGCCAAACATTGCTAAACAACAGTGGCAATTAATCCCCTACAATGGGGTTAAGTTAATCAGTATTAGCAAAACAGATAACCCTAATTATGCGTTTTTAAACCTAAAAATAACGCCGCAAGCAAAGCCTGGTGACTTAGTGTTTACCAGCCCAACGGGTGAGCGCTTTGAATACCCGTTACATACTCGCAGCAGCAACAGTGCCAAGCGTAAAGGCTTTAACAGCCAAGATACCCTTTATTTAATTAACCCAGACCGTTTTGTAAATGGCGATAGCAGTAACGACACCGCAGCAGGCATGTTAGAGGCCGCTGATCCAAAAAGTAAAGGCGGGCGCCACGGTGGCGACTTGCAAGGGGTGATCAATGCACTTCCATATTTAAATGATTTAGGGGTAACTCAATTGTGGTTAACCCCAGCGCTTGAAAACAATATGCCAAGCTACTCTTACCATGGTTATGCTATTACTGACTTTTATAATATAGATCCCCGTATGGGCAGTAATGAACTCTACCAAGAGCTGTCAAATAAAGCGCAGCAACAGGGGATTGGTTTAGTGATGGATTTTGTACTTAATCACTTTGGCTCTGAGCATGTGTGGATGAATGACAAGCCAACGTCTGATTGGATTAATTTTAATGGTGAGTTTGCCAATGGTAAACATGCCACTAGTCATGCAAGGCAAACCATTCAAGACCCTCACGCCAGCCAGTTCGATAAACGTCAATTTAGCGATGGCTGGTTTGTAGAAACCATGCCCGATTTAAACCAGCGTCAACCTTTGTTGGCAACCTACCTAATTCAAAACACCATTTGGTGGATTGAGTATGCAAATTTAAGCGGTATTCGAGTAGATACATATTCATACTCAGACAAAGCTTTTTTAGCCAATTGGACCAAAGCAATTATGAGCGAATACCCAGCGTTTAATATTGTTGGTGAAGAGTGGACTACCAATCCAGCAATTGCATCGTATTGGCAAGCGGGCAAAAATAACACCGACGGTTATACTTCAAGTTTACCCAGTGTGATGGACTTTTCGCTGCAAGAGGCGCTCATTCAAGCTTTAAACGAAGATGAAAGCTGGAACACAGGTTGGGTTAAAGTATACCAATCACTTGCCAATGATTTTTTATACCCTAATCCAAATAACCTTTTAGTATTTGCCGATAACCACGATATGAGCCGTGTTTATACTGAGCTAAAGCAAAATCTAAATAAAACCAAAATGGCGATGACCATGCTGCTTACCACCCGCGGTATTGCACAAATGTATTATGGCACCGAAGTATTACTCGATAACACAGGCAGTAATGACCACGGCGATATTCGTATTGATTTTCCGGGCGGCTTTGCAGGGCAAACAGTTAATGCCTTTACAGGTAAAGGGCTCACAAATGCACAGCGTGATATGCACCAAACCCTAGGTACGTTACTTAATTTTAGAAAGCAAAGCCCTGCATTAGGTTATGGCAAGCTAACGCATTTTAGTCCACAGCAAGGTATTTACAGTTATGCACGTATAGCCGATGAGCAAATAGTGTTGGTATTTTTGAATAAAAATAAGCAGGCTAAAAATTGGTCATTAGAGTATATGCAAGAGGTGCTTAAGCTGCATACAACAGCAACAAACTTGTTTACTAAGCAGCAAATTAATTTAACAGATGCAATAACATTAGCCACCCATGAGCGCCACAGTATTAGTGATAGAGTAAATTGCTTAACTGAATACGTATGCAGCGACTGTCAGTCAGTCGCGCTTCACACTAGTATTAAATTCATAACAAAAACGACAAAGTAGTAAAGTAGCACTATGACAATAATGAAGATAATTAAATATAGCCCTTTGCTTTTAGCCAGCAGCATTTACCTAACAGGCTGCTCAGATAGCGAAACACAAGCTAATCAGGTTAATGAGCAATTAACTAAATCTGCAGATGAGATCAGCAAACCAGTTGTATACCAAGTATTCACTCGTTTGTTTGGTAACACCCAAACGGTGAATGTACCTTGGGGCAATAAAGAGCAAAATGGGGTTGGCAAATTTGCCGACTTTAATGACGCCGCATTGCAAGGCATTAAAGATTTAGGCACCACCCATGTTTGGTATACCGGCGTGTTGCATCATGCGCTGGTGGGCGATTATAGCCAATACGGGATAAAACAAGACGACCCTGATGTAGTTAAAGGCCGTGCGGGTTCGCCTTATGCAATAAAAGATTACTACGATGTAAACCCAGATCTTGCAGTAAACCCAGAGCGTCGCTTAGTGGAGTTTTATGCACTTATTGAGCGCACTCATCAACATGGTATGAAAGTGGTTATTGATATTGTGCCAAACCATGTGGCGCGTAACTATCATTCAATTGCTAGGCCTGCTGGTGTAAAAGACTTTGGCGAGCAAGACGATACCAGCAAAGAATATGCGCGTGATAATAACTTTTATTATGTGCCAGGGCAGTCGTTTCAAGTACCTAGCTCTGAGCAATATCAAGTTTTAGGAGGAGATGCACACCCATTAGCCGATGGCTTGTTTAACGAAAGCCCTGCTAAATGGACAGGAAACGGCGCGCGTGCAGCCAAGCCCGATATAAACGACTGGTACGAAACTGTAAAAGTAAACTACGGGGTTAAACCCGATGGCAGTTATGACTTTCCAACCCTTCCTGCAAGCTTTGCAACTAAAGATGCCCGAGCGCACTATGAATTTTGGCAAGACAAAAACCTACCTAACAGCTGGTATAAATTTCGCGATATTGCACTGTTTTGGTTAGATAAAGGCGTAGATGGCTTTCGCTATGACATGGCCGAAATGGTGCCAGTTGAATTTTGGAGCTTTTTAAATTCGACAATCAAAATGCAAAACCCTAATGCCTTTTTACTTGCCGAAGTATATAACCCAAAAATGTACCGAGGTTATATTCATCAGGGCAAAATGGATTACTTATACGACAAGGTGGGTTTTTACGACACGCTAAAAGCTATTATGCAAAATAAGCAAGCTGCGAGCACTATTTTTGATGCACAACAGCAAGTTGCCGATATAGAACAGCACATGCTGCACTTTTTAGAAAACCACGACGAGCAACGTATTGCCAGCCCCGATTTTGCAGGTAACGCGCTATGGGGCAAACCAGCCATGGTGGTATCTACGTTAATTAGCCGCTCGCCTAGCTTGTTATATTTTGGCCAAGATGTAGGCGAAGATGGCTCTGAAAACGCCGGGTTTGGCACGCCAACCCGTACCAGTATTTTTGATTATATTGGCGTTCCTGCGCATCAGGCGTGGATGAATAACGGCCAGTTCGATGGTGCTAATTTAACACCTGAGCAAGCTAGCTTACAAAAATACTACAAAGCCATAATGGCGTTAAATAACTTACCTGCGGTAGTGGGCGGTGATATGCACGCTTTAAACGTACAGGGTAGCGACAGGGTTGTTGCGTTTTCACGTAGTTTAGGTCGCCAAGTTATTTTGGTACTAAGCAACTTTAGCGAGCAACAACAAACAATCACTATTAACTTAAATAGCCAAACAACTGCAAATATAGGCGCAAATTCAGCGTTACACGATTTACTCGAAACACATAGCGGTGTGTTAGTGAGCAATAACGATCAAGGTGCAAGTTTTACACTTACCCTTAATGCACTAAGTAGCGCGGTATTAACCAATAAGGTAAATAATGAACAATAATAATAGCAATAAACCTGACCTAAGCTTTTGGCAAATATGGAACATGTGTTTTGGTTTTTTAGGGATTCAATTTGGGTTTGCCCTGCAAAACGGTAACGTTAGTCGTATATTTCAAACGCTTGGTGCCGACATTGATGATATACCTATTTTATGGGTAGCCGCTCCGCTAACGGGGTTAATTGTACAGCCTATTATTGGTTACTGGAGTGATAAAACCTGGGGTAAGTTAGGTCGCCGCCGTCCGTTTTTTTTATATGGTGCAATTTTAACTACACTGTCGTTATTTATAATGCCTAACTCACCAACGCTGTGGGTTGCAGCCGGTATGTTGTGGATTATGGATGCGTCAATTAACGTTACTATGGAACCGTTTCGTGCTTTAGTTGGCGACAACCTACCTAAAAAACAGCGTGCAACAGGTTATGCCATGCAAAGCTTTTTTATCGGCATTGGCGCTGTAGTTGCATCAGCACTACCATGGATGATGGCTAACTGGTTTGGTATTGCCAATATTGCACCGGCTGGGCAAATTCCTGATTCAGTAAAATATTCGTTTTACTTTGGCGCGGTAATTTTACTGGTTGCTGTAGGTTGGACCATTCTAACCACCAAAGAATACTCGCCAGAGCAACTCGCTGCATTTAATCAACAAGAAAAGCCTGCTTCTCAAAGCCAACCAACAGCTAATATTAACTTTAGTAAAGGGGGCATAATATTTAGTGTTTTAGGCTTAGCCGTTTTAGCCTTGGTAAGCGCCTTAAATTTAGAAAAAGAACTGTATTTATTAGCTGGTGGTTTAGTGAGTTTTGGGGTTGTTCAGTTTATAGCGGCAGCCTTGCAAACTAAACAACTTACATCGGGCGGTTTTTATCAGGTATTAAACGACGTATTTACTATGCCCGAAGCCATGAAGCAGCTGGCGTGGGTGCAGTTTTTTAGCTGGTTTTCGTTATTTGCAATGTGGATTTATACCACCTCAGCGGTAACGGGGTTTCATTACGGCAGCAGCGATACTAGTTCCTCAGCTTATAACAACGGCGCTGACTGGGTAGGTATATTATTTGCCGCGTATAACGGCTTTGCAGCACTTGCTGCAATATGTATTCCGATAATAGTTAAGCGCGTTGGTTTAAAGCTCGCCCATTGTTTTAACCTAATTTTAGGCGCGCTGGGCTTAGCCAGCTTTATTGTTATTAAAGATCCCACCTTACTTATTTGGCCAATGATAGGTATTGGCTTTGCGTGGGCGTCTATTTTATCGCTGCCATACGCCATGTTAAGTACCTCAGTGCCAAGCAGTAAAATGGGTGTTTATATGGGCATATTTAACTTTTTTATTGTTATACCCCAGCTGTTAGCCGCCAGCATTTTAGGGCTTATATTACGCCACTTTTTTGAGAATCAACCAATATACGCTTTGTTAATAGGCGCGGTGTCGTTTTTACTGGCAGCCGTTGCCGTATTGCGCGTTAAACAATCTTAATTTTTATAAATAAAAGCAAATTACTGCCTCTACCATTGCATTTTTAAGGCAAGGATAGAGGCAGCATAATAATTAACCATTAGGCTAAAACCATTCGCAACATATTACAGTTGCACTTTAATTGAATGGGATACAGCAATTAGCATAAACAACAAAAACAAAGGGGATAAAATGAAAACCTTTACTTTGAGTGCATTAGCACTGGCACTAACATTAACCGGTTGTAAGCCAGCGCCATCAACAAATACTAACACTAATAACGCAGTAACTACTGCGCAAACTAAAGAAGTAGAACAGCCAGCAGATTGGTGGCAAAGTGCTATATTTTATCAAATTTGGCCGCGCAGCTTTTACGACAGCAATAACGATGGTCATGGCGACTTTAATGGCATGACCGCAAAACTCCCATACCTAGAAGAGTTAGGTGTAAATGCACTGTGGTTAACGCCTATTTTCGAAGCGCCTTCTTATCATGGCTATGACTTTACAGAGTTTTATAAAGTTGAAAGTGACTATGGCAGCATGGCTGAGTTTGAAGCGTTTATAAAAGCGGCTGATGACAAAGGTATGAAAGTTATACTAGATTTAGTGATCAATCATATATCTAGTCAGCATGACTGGTTTAAACAATCTGAAAAACAACAAGCGCCATTTAGCGACTATTTTGTATGGCGTGACGATATGCCTAAAGCGGGCAGTGGCTGGGGGCATGCTTGGAGCGATAACGACAAGCCAGAAGCCGTATGGCATTGGAGTGAAACGCGCAAGCAATATTATTATGGTGCATTTGGTGCAAGCCAACCCGATTTAAATTTACGCCACCCAGATGTGGCTAATGAAATGAAAAAAATGGCAAAGTTTTGGCTCGATAAAGGCGTAGCAGGTTTTAGGCTTGATGCAGTACGCTTTGCTATGGAAGGCGGTGCAAATGCACAAGCCGACACCCAAGAAACGATAGAATATTGGCAAGACTTTAATCAATATATAAAAAGTGTAAATCCACAAGCTTACCTAGTAGGCGAAGCATGGGCCGACCTTCCTATTGCCGCAAAGTACTATGGGGAAGGTAAGGGGCTAGATCAAGGCTTTGACTTTGAAGTAGGCTATAAAATTTTGAGCTTACTAAAAACCGATACCGACACAGATGTGCTCTTTGGTACTATGCCATCTAATGAGCAGCACAAAGCTAAAAATGCACTCATCCTTGATGAAAACCTACAACAACGTAAAGACTCACAAGCACCACTGCACTTTTTTACACCGTTTTTAACTAATCACGATCAAGAACGTGTTGCTTATCAACTTAAAGAGCACGATGGTAAAGCAAAACTAGCTGCGGCCATGTTATTTAGCTCGCCAGGTACGCCGTATATTTACTACGGTGAAGAAATAGGCTTAACGCAGCAGCGCATCGGTGACGATGTTTATAAACGTGCGCCTATGCAGTGGGACAATAGTCATCAAGCGGGCTTTACGCAAAGTAACAATAGTTGGGTTGAAGAAACGGCATTATTTGGTGATGATTTTGCAAACTGGTGGCCAGAGTTTCTTGCTAAGCAACTAGCAGCAGGCGATCGCAGCGTTGCAGCGCAGCAAGCACAACCAAATTCTGTTTGGCGTTTATATCAGCACTTAATCGCAATGAAAAAGCAGCGCCCAGAGTTTACTATTAACGGCAGTTACCAGCTAACGCAGCACGACAATGGCATAGTAGAAATAACGCGAGAGTTAAACGGCAGCAAAAGTGTTTTTGTACTTAACCTAACCGATAAAGCTCAAAGCATCAGCAGTATTACACGCGACGGTTTAACAGCCAGTTGGCAGCACGATCTCAATGGCGATCAACTTGCCGCTTACGGTTTATTGTTACTAAATAACACACTGTAAATAGCATACTTATTATAGGGGTTAACATGCGTTAGCCCCTATTTGTTACTACGCACAGCTCCCCCGTTCGCCCTTTGTTGTAATACACAATTTAAAAGGGAAGTTTCACAAAGTCACACATCAGATCACATTAAAGTAAAGCTGTGCATATAAGCACTTACTTGCATTTTGCCCTATAACATTATTAAAAGTCGTTTTGGGATATTTTAACAAAGATAATTTTATAACACACGTAATTACTTGTTTACATTGGAGTTGTTTGGTGCAACTATTTAGCTATGTAATATACGCCGTTTTGAGGTGTTATAAACCCCCATAGTGGTGTTCAATAAGCTGTTACAAGGCCAACGAGTCATGAGTTATATTCACGTAACGATTAAATCAAAAACTTCGGATAATTGGCTATGCATTTTCAAAGACTTGTCGGTGTCTGATCTTAAGAAAAAACTTATTAACCCGTATAAGCTTGGAAAATCTATTTATTATAATGGAAATATTTTATCACCTAGTGAAATAACACAGATTAAAATTTCTGAAACAGAAAGACCTCACAAAGATGAACTAAAAACAGTACAAGAAGACAGTTACAATGAAGTTCAAGAGTTTAATCGCAATAGTTCCAGTCTTACTTTTGTTAGTGCCGGTCATGGGTATAATGATTATGAAATAAATGAATGCGGTAAAGATGTAACCAATTCATTTATTTCAACCGGACCTGGTTTAGGCACTCCTTTTACAGCAACAACTGAGTTTATTAAGCATCCTTGGGTAGTACGTGTAATTGGTGGTTTGGTGTTTATTGCTGTGGCTACATATTTAGGGTTTAAATAACGGCCTTGTAACAAGTTGCTCAACAGGACAAAATACAGTTTGCTCGGCTCGTACCTCGCCAATTTTAGCAAACGGTATTTTGCCCATTAGCAAAGCGTTATAAACCACAAGGAGAGTTCATTTGAATATCAATGCTACTTTGTACGGCCAATTTGTAATCATTTTCGCGCTGATCATGGGCGCACTATGCTATTACGTAGCTCGTCGTAAAATGCAAAAGCCAGCGGCTGCGGGTTTACTCGGTGCTGTTTTGTCACTTATTCCAATCTTTAGCGTAATTTATCTATTCATACTGCTGTTTAAAAAAGATGTTGGTTCAGCATCGGCGGCAGTAAGTGAGTAAGGTGGTTTATAACAAGGCCAGTCACGGCGACGTCTTTTCCGCTGCGGCTTCGCCTTCACTACAAAGCCGCGCATGCTGGCGGCGTTAGGTATACAAGCAAACAAGGGTGCATAATTGAATTATTTAAATTGGTTACAAAAGGTATTTCCTAAACTGAAAGATACCCCAAATGAAATTATTATCTCATATGTTGATGAAGCGAAATCTGATACTGAACTTCTTAGAGAGTTTATTAAAGTCTTAGGAGGTTTGCTCTTTATTCTCCCGTTTAACCTATATCTTTATATCTCGGGTATTCAATCATTTACCAGTCCTTTATATTGGATGCTAGTTATTGTTTCTTTTGGTGTTGGCGGTTTTATTGGACTTTATTGTGAACAAAGATTGATTAAAAGGCGCCTTAAAAAAATAGTGCAGTTAAAGTATACCTAACAACACGCCCTGAGGTGGACGACTAGTAAAATTTAGCTATTAATTGCAAATTTTAAAAGTGGTGAGCCTCTGCGTTTTAATGCTGCTAAATACGTCGATTCATAGTAGGGTGTATTCGTTTTCCAACACCTAAATACAATCCTTATCCATTTAAATGACAGCGATTTAATAATGTTATTACGTAGCTTGCCCTTAGCTTTTTGTTGCTCATAATACGCTTTAGCCCAAAACGAATAACCAATAAAAAGCCAGTTCTCTCAACAGCTAGCCTCATGGAAATGAGGGGGGCACTTTAAAAAAGTCAATTAAAACAACACCAAACTCTCACATTATATTCTGTATAAAAGACAGTAATAAATTGAACCAAAATAGGAACTCGGCTATGGTTTGTTTATTAATAAAAACAAATAAAAAAACGAGTTTATCTACAGGCTCGTTATATGAAAAGGGATTTTTAATAATGGCACTTTTTTATATTTCACTCGGAGCTGTTTTCTTTTTAATAGCTATAGCTTGGTTTGGGTTTGTAGCTTTATATTCCCAAGTTGAAAATCCAGGATTCGGTTTTGGTTTTATTATGGGGGTACTTCCTGCGTTACTTAGCATGTTGCTTATAGTGCCTAGTACGCTGTATAGAACTGTTTTTGTATTTACGCAAAAGCCAAAGCAAACAATGAAAGCTAAAGTTACTTTAGCAATTGGGCTGCTAATCACCTTACTTTATAGTGGTGCCATTATTAAGTTAGCTTTCATATAACAACATGCAATATTAGTTACTTAGCGGGTTCTAATAAACTAAACACAGGTAAGCGCCATTTAAAGCGTACCGATGCCATACGTATTAAGTACCCTGTAACTAAGCTAACAATAATACTTATATTGTCATCAATATTATAGTGATGCAGTACTAGGTATAAACACGCCACAATAAGTGAAACGCTGGCATACAGCTCGTGGTGTAATACCAATGGCGCTTGACGACATATTAAATCACGTAACAAACCACCAAATACGCCAGTAACTATAGCTGCAACTACGCAAATACCATAGTGTAAACCCATATTTAGCCCAACTTGGCAGCCAATAATACTAAATGCAGCTAGGCCAAGGGCATCTAAGCGCATAAATATGCCTTTAAACTTAACTACCCATTTAGCCAACCAAGTGGTGATAATACCGGCCATACAGGTAATTAATAAATACTCTGGATTTTGTACCCACGTAAGTGGGTAGTTACCAAGTAAAATATCTCGAACGCTACCACCACCAATGGCGGTGGCACTGGCCACCAAGCTAACGCCAAACCAGTCCATTTTCATTCGGCCAGCGCTTAGCGCTCCGGTCATGGCTTCTGCTGTAATACCAATAATAAAAACAATACTTAATAGCATGAGATAGTCACTTGAAATTTACACTTATAATAAAGGCGTGATTGTATAGATAAAATAGCAAAATAACGAGTGAGAAATCACGCTAAAAACGCTTACTTCAGATAAGAAAAACTAATACGAAACTTATGCGTAAATAGGCTGTTAAATTGGGGTGAACCTTTGGGTTGGTTGTAAAAGGTGAAGGACAATAGGCCGCAAACAATAAAATAAGTTACTTTGAATTTTAAGCCGTTATTGCCCTAGAGCCACTTTATATTGTTGGGTGGTATTTAAAAGCAAGGTAATGCAGGCTGTTAACTTGAGCCTCGGGCAATTAATATTGGAGGGAGTAGGGTACTTTGTACTGCTTCGCCTCGAATTAGTTTTAATAGATTTTCTACCAACATTTGTCCGGCTACTGTGGTGTTTTGTTCTACCGTGGTTAAAGGTGGGTTGGTATAGCTGGCAATGGCGATGTTATCGAAACCTATTACGGCAACATCTTTTGGTACGCTAATACCGGCTTCTTTGAGTGCGCGTATTGCACCAATGGCTATTAAATCGCTGGCTGCAAAGAGTGCATTAAATTTTATGTTATTGGCTATTAGTGAGCGAGTGGCATGATACCCCGACTCTTCAGTCGATATTGCATTTGCTGTTTTACGTTCGTTTAAGGTTACGTTATTAGCGCTTAGTTCATCTTTAAAACCTTGAAAACGGGCAAAAAACTCAGGGCTATGATCCGATGCGTCGCCTATAAACGCGCAGTCGGTTCTGTTGCGCGCAATTAAATGCGCTGCAGCTAGTTTTCCGCCACCATAATTGTCGCAGCACACCGTTAGATCGGGGCGGTTGTCAACCGTTGCACCCCAACAAACAAACTTGGTGTTTTGCTCAAGCAGGGTGTTAAATTTAGGTTGATAATCTAAGTAATCACCATAACCGAGTAAAATAATACCATCGGCGCGGTGGCTATCTTCGTAGTCGGCTTGCCAATCGGCACTGGCCGATTGAAACGACACCAGTAAATCGTAACCTTCTTTAGCACAAGCGCGGGTAATACTGCCTAGCATGGCTAAAAAAAACGGGTTAATTTGTGATTCATCAGAGGTTGGATCTTCAAACAATAATAGCGCTAAGGTGCTACTTTGTTGGGTGCGTAAATTGCTGGCGTTTTTGTCTACTTTATAGTTGAGTTTTTTAGCTATATCGAAAACGCGCTTACGGGTTTCTTCGTTTACCAAGGGGCTGTTACGTAAAGCACGAGATACAGTTGATTGCGACACTCCAGCATAATGGGCTATATCAAATGACGTTGCTTTACCTTTCATGAGCACTACTTAAATAACAAAGAGAATAATGCAGCCATTCTCGTTTATTAATGATTTATTTCAAGCTAATTTATCAATTAAGCACTTTTTTAGTTGATCTACCCATGACACCGGTGTCATAATGAGGGCGTTTTATCATTTTGTTGTCAAAACGTATTGGCTGCCTATATTTTTATAGGCAGCATTTTTTTACTGTGATAGCTGCTTTGGGGTGATAGCCTAAAGTAATAAAAAGAACAATGGGTTACCCGTTGTAAAATAATAAGCATGAATCGCTTATACTAATCGCATTAAAGAGTGGACTATTAAAACGCAAAAAAATAACGCCAAAAAAATGGTTTAACCACAAGGCGAAAGTAATCATATAAGTTGTTTTATATGAATTGTTTTTAACGCAGTGAGTAAGTTATTTAATTAGTTAAAATGTTCATTGTTTTTAATAAGATTAGTATTATACAAAAGAGATAACACTATGAGCTTACACTCTTCTGCCCAATTTGATCCTATTTTAGTTGCCGATATTGGTGGTACCAATGCGCGGTTTGCACTAATTACTGCCTTTGATGCAGCAAAAAACGAATTTGTTATAGAATATAATCATACCTTTCCTAGTGCCGACTTTGGCTCGTTACAAAATGCAACACGCCATTATTTATCAACTGTGCCTCATATTAAACCGGTGCGCGCGTGTTTGGCGGTGGCAGGCCCTATAAAAGCAGGGCAGGTGCATCTTACTAATTTAGGTTGGCATTTTAGCGTTAGTGAGTTTAAACAGGCTTTTTCTTTTTTGCAGCTTGAAATTATTAACGACTTTGCTGCATTTGCCTACGCTGCCCCTTATTTAGATAGTAACCAAAATGTGGTTATTAAAGCAGGGCAAGCCGATGAAAACTCAAACATTGCAGTTATGGGCCCAGGCACAGGATTTGGTGCAGCTTGCCTAGTTAGAACAGCGCAGTCTAGTGCGGTGCTTAGCTCAGAGGGCGGGCATATATCGCTGGCTGCCGTTACCGATTTAGATGCAAAGTTACTTATAGAATTACGCAAAGAACATCCGCATGTGTCTTTAGAAACTGTTTTTTCAGGCCCGGGTATTACCCATTTATATAAAGCGATGGCGGCGGTTAAAGGTATTACTGCTAAGCATTTAGATGCCGCGCAAATTAGTAATTTAGCCAATACCGGCGAGTGTGAGGTTTGCGATGCAACTCTAAACCAGTTTTGTGACTGGCTTGGCAGTGCCGCAGGCGATTTAGCATTAGCTTATGGTGCGTTGGGCGGTTTATTTATTGGCGGTGGTATATTGCCACGCATGCAATCGCGCTTGTTAGAGAGTCGTTTTGTTGAACGTTTTTCACAAAAAGGTATTATGTCGCAATATAACGGGCAAGTTCCTGTTACGCTAGTAACCCAAGATAATATACCTTTGATTGGCGCTGCGGCGTGTTTGCATAATAGTAAGCAGGAATAATGCTGCTGGTATTTGGAAGTAAATAGATGAAAAAAGTCACCATAAATAGTGTAGCGAGTTATGCGGGGGTTTCTAAAAAAACAGTCTCTCGGGTGTTAAATAACGAGCCAAATGTAAGCGCAGCTACCCGCGAAAAGGTACTTAAAGTATTTAAAGAGCTTGATTATACGCCTAATCCTATTGCCCGTGGTCTTGCTCAAAATCGCAGTTTTATTATTGGTTGTATTTACGATAATCCAAGTAAAAGTTATATTACCCGCGTGCAAACAGGCGCATTGGCTGCCTGCCAAGAAAACAATTACAATTTATTAATTCATCCTTGTGAGCTGCGCGGTGAAGCACTAATAAATAATATTGATCAGTTACTGCAGTCATCACGCTTAGATGGCATTGTATTAACTCCGCCTTTTTCGGACTTTGCTGAACTAGTTGATTTTTTAAAATCGAAAAAAATACCTTATGCACGCGTTGCCTCTGCAGTACTTGAAGATGATTCGATTTCGGTGCGCAGCAATGACGAGCAAGGGGCATTTGAAATAACCGAGCATTTAATTACACTGGGCCATAAATCAATTGCTTTTATTAAAGGTCATCCCGATCACAGTGCCACTGAGCAGCGTTTTAAAGGTTACCGACGGGCGTTAGCAAGCCATGGTATTGAATTTGAAGAGCGTTTAGTAGAAGAGGGTAACTTTAGTTATCATTCAGGGGTAGACAGTGCCCGTAGTATTTTAGATTTATCGCCACGGCCAACCGCAGTATTTGCTTCAAACGATTACATGGCAGCCGCCGTACTTAAATTAGCAACTCAACGCAGTTTACGTGTGCCCGATGATATTTCAATTGCTGGCTTTGATAACGCCCCTATAGCACGCCATATTTGGCCTGGGTTAACTACCATAGCGCAGCCAGTTGAAGAAATGACCAAACAGGCGGTTACTCAGCTTATTGCTCATATTATTCAGCCACAAGAGGTTGCGTATCAGGTGACCCTAGAGGCGCGTTTAATTACTCGCGAGTCGACAGCGCAGGTTAAATAAACTCAACTTAAAACGAATATTTACAGTAGCCCGAATGTGCACAAAGCATATTCGGGCTTTTTGTTGGCTGTTGTTAAATATAACGATGCTGTACAACATTATTAAATGTCTATTTATAAAAAATAGTTGGCTATGTTAAAAAAAGTGACTATTTTTATTAGACAGGGTTGACACCGGTGTCATGGTCGTGCGTTAATACAGTGACACCGGTGTCAGGGTGGTTGTGAGAGGCCCTCTGATAAGGTACCTTTGAACGGGTAAGCCAAAGATGCTCAGTGCAATTAATTACGTGGAGTCTTTAATTGCCACTGAGCCTTTATCCTCTAACGAATAGAGCTGAGTTTAATTATGTTGCATCCACGAATTCAAGAAGTCACCGAACGTATCATTACGCGCAGTAAAGCAACCCGCCAAGCTTATTTAGATCGCATTTCGCACGCAAAAAAACAAACAAGAGTTCGTGCTGGATTAGGCTGCGGTAATATTGCCCACGTTATGGCTGCGTGTAGCACCGATGACAAAGCACGTTTAAAAGCCGATGAGCAACCAAACCTTGCAATTATCAACTCATATAACGATATGCTTTCGGCACATGTGCCTTATAAAGATTACCCAGATTTAATTAAAAGCATTGCTACTAAATACGACGCTACAGCTCAAGTAGCAGGCGGCGTACCAGCAATGTGTGATGGCGTTACGCAAGGGCGTGACGGCATGGAATTATCACTTTTTTCACGCGATGTAATTGCTATGTCTACGGCAATATCGTTATCGCATGATGTGTTTGATGGCGTTTTTTGTTTAGGCGTATGCGACAAAATAGTCCCAGGGTTATTAATTGGTGCACTGTCGTTTGGCCATTTACCGGTGTTCTTTTTACCGGCAGGACCAATGCAATCAGGCATTCCAAATAAAGAAAAAGCCCGTATTCGTCAAAAGTTTGCGCAAGGCTTAGTAAGCCGCGAAGACTTGCTAGAAGCCGAAAGCGCGTCTTACCACAGTGCTGGTACCTGTACTTTTTACGGTACTGCTAACTCAAATCAAATGTTAATGGAAATAATGGGCTTACACCTTCCTGGTAGCTCGTTTATTAACCCATACACAGAGCTTCGCGATGGTTTAACCGGTAATGCGGTAGAAACCATGCTTAAGCAATTAACCGACGATAAAGACAGCCCGTGTTTAGCGGATGTGATCAGCGAAAAAACCATAGTAAATGGTTTGGTTGGTTTGCTTTCTACTGGTGGCTCTACTAACCACGCCATTCACATTGTGGCTATTGCCAAAGCGGCAGGTATTCAAATAACGTGGAAAGATATGTCTGATTTATCAGCTGAGGTTCCACTATTAACGCGTATTTACCCTAATGGCTCTGCTGATGTAAATCATTTTCAAGCAGCCGGTGGTATGGGCTTTTTAATGCGTGAACTTGCCAGCGCAGGCTACTTACATACCGACGTTAAAACTATGCTAGGCGATGGTTTAGCACCCTATATGACCGAGCCGCGTCTTGATCAAGACAACAGCTTAATAATGAGTGATGCAACCGGCCCAAGCAAAATTAAATGGGTAGCTTGCCCTGATAACTCACACGATGAAGATGTACTTCGCCCAGTGAGTAATCCGTTTAGTAAGCAAGGTGGTTTACAACTGCTTACGGGTAACTTAGGCAAAGCGGTTATTAAAGTATCGGCAGTAGCAATTGAACATCAAGTAGTTACCGCCCCAGCTAAAGTATTTAGCTCGCAAGGTGAGTTACAAGATGCTTATAGCCGCGGCGAATTAAACCAAGACTTTATTGCAGTGCTAAAAGAGCAAGGCCCTAAAGCTAAAGGTATGCCAGAGCTACATAAATTAACACCTGTAATGGCAACGCTACAAGATCAAGGCTTTAAAGTAGCTATTGTAACTGACGGTCGTATGTCGGGCGCATCGGGTAAAGTACCTGCGGCGATTCACTTAGCGCCAGAAGCAGTTGAAGGCGGCATAATTGCTAAAATTCATGAAGGTGATTTAGTTACTTTAGATGCACCAAACGGCATATTAAAAGTACATGTTAGCGATGAAGAGCTTGCTAAACGTGAACTGCAATTAAGCCTACCAAGCTTAACCTTTGGCACAGGCCGAGAGTTATTTACCGGATTTAGAAATATCGTAAGCAGCGCCGATTTAGGTGCGAGTGCTTTCGGAATTGAAGAATAATCAGCCATTGTGGGTAATGAGGAACACGTAATGAGTATTGAAAAAATATTAGCATCGGCGCCAGTTGTGCCAGTAGTGGTAATCGAAAAATTAGAAGATGCAGCGCCACTTGCTAGAGCCTTATATAACGGTGGCTTAAAAGCGCTGGAAATTACTTTGCGCACGCCCATTGCGGCAGAAGCGGTAAAACTAATGAAAGCAGCTGTACCTGAGGCCTATGTAGGCACAGGTACGGTAGTTGATAAAGCCAGCTTTGATGCTTCGGTAGCTGCAGGCGCTGACTTTATGGTAAGCCCAGGGGTTAGTGACGAGCTACTTGAACTGATAAAAACGAGCGATATCCCGTTTTTACCAGGCGCTGCTACGCCAAGCGAAGTTATGAAACTAGCGTCGCACGGTTTTAAGTATTTAAAGTTTTTTCCGGCAGAAGCCGCAGGCGGAACCGCCATGCTTAAATCAATCGGTGGGCCATTACCCGATATTACTTTTTGCCCAACGGGCGGCATAACGCTCGCTACTGCACCTAACTACTTAGCACTAAATAATGTTATTTGTGTGGGTGGTACCTGGATGTTAGATAAACAACTAATTGAAAATAAAGACTGGCAAGCTATTGAAGCGCTTGCTCGACAAGCTTGTGAAGTAAATAGGAGTCAAAAATGATTAACGTAGCAATTAATGGCTATGGCCGTATAGGTCGCAATGTATTGCGTGCACTTTACGAGTCGGCACAAAATAATGAGATTAAAATTGTTGCAATTAACGATTTAGCCCCAGCTAATGTTAATGCTCATCTTACGCAATTTGACTCAGTACACGGACAATTTGCTCATAAAGTAACGCTAGCCGATAACACTATGCTAATTGGCGACGATGTTATTACTTTAACGCAAGAGCGCGACCCAGCAAATTTACCGTGGAAAGCACTCGATGTTGATATTGTTTTAGAGTGTACAGGTTTGTTTACTTCGCGCGAAGCAGCCGCTAAGCATATTACTGCTGGCGCTAAAAAAGTAATTGTTTCTGCACCGGGCAAAGATATGGATGCAACCGTAGTGCATGGCGTTAACAGCGAAGTACTTAATGCACAAAGCCAAATTATTTCAAACGCTTCGTGTACTACAAACTGTTTAGCACCGATTGCTAAAGCAATTAACGACACGGTCGGCATTGATCAAGGCAGCATGACCACTATTCATGCATATACCAACGATCAAAACTTATCAGATGTATATCATCCTGATCTATACCGTGCACGTAGTGCAACGCAGTCGATGATCCCAACTAAAACTGGCGCAGCTGCAGCTGTTGGTTTAGTGCTACCTGAACTTGCAGGCAAGTTAGATGGTATGTCGGTACGTGTGCCTACAATTAACGTATCTTTGGTTGATTTTACGTTTATTGCGAAGCGCGATACCAGCATTGAAGAAATTAATGCAATTATGAAAGAAGCCTCAACGGGCTCAATGAAAGACATTTTACAATATAATGAGCTGCCGCTTGTTTCTATTGATTTTAACCATAACCCAGCGTCTTGTGTGTTTGATTCAACACAAACCAGAGCGAATGGTAAATTGGTTAAAGTTATGGCTTGGTACGATAACGAATGGGGTTTTTCAAACCGCATGTTAGATCAAGTTAAAGCGTTAGGTAAGTTTTTATAATTTTAGAGTTTAAGGTTATATAAATAACGTTAAAAACCACGCATTGCGTGGTTTTTTTGTGCCATTTATAAATTTACGACGTTTTATAACTGTGTAGTTAGCTGTGTGCTTAACTGCGAAAGTGTGGGGCGCTGTATAATATCAGTTGTCATGCATTGCTTAGCTAGTTGCGCAAGCTTAACTGCTATTGCATTATTGTCGCTGCAAACACTTAGTAAATCATCAATTAAACAACCTAGCGCGCGTACTTCAATTAATTGCATTTGCTGGCGCTGATATTCACTCAACATAGCTAAATTAGTTGCTGCACCAAAATCGCCAAATAGCACATCTGCGTCTTGGTTTACCATAGTGTTATGCGCATATACATCGCCATGGCTTACTTTATTTGCATGCAAATGTTGTAGGGTACTGGCCATTTGTTGCACAATTTTATAAATAGCTTGGCTACTATAATTACAGCCATCTGCGAAGGTGTCGCGAGTACACGTTTGTAAACTTGGCGGTAATCCTAAATTGCTAAAGCTATTATCTATTAGCTCCATTACTAAACCAAGTTGGCTGCCTTGCTCTATATAGGCAAGTACCTTAATTAAATTGGTATGTTCATTCGCCTGCAAGCAGCAATTAACTT
Organism: Pseudoalteromonas sp. K222D; assembly: GCF_017653575.1. Lineage (NCBI taxonomy): Bacteria > Pseudomonadati > Pseudomonadota > Gammaproteobacteria > Alteromonadales > Pseudoalteromonadaceae > Pseudoalteromonas > Pseudoalteromonas sp. K222D. Next base: position 10,981 of record NZ_JAGGDL010000035.1, on the reverse strand, counting down.
CATCAAGCGGATAACCATCGCTGGTTATTGCGCCTTTAAACAGCTTAATAGCTACCGCTTTATTTGCTGCTTTTGCAAGGTGAATAACCCCAGAGGCACCTTGGCCAATAACGTGCTGTAATGTGTAATCACTCAGAGGCTTATTCTCTAAACTACTTTTTGTTAGGCACTGGGCTTTATTAAAGCTGTTACCAGCAAAGGCCAGCCAAGTAAGCTTTGGTAACTCAAATAACCAGTTATCTAGGTGCGTTAAGTTATTGGCAGATAAGCGCACTAATTCTAAGTTTGTACACTGCTGCATACTGCTTGGCAAAGTGCGTAACCGGTTACCCGCTAAAGCAAGTTTGCGCAGCTGTTTAAGCTCGCCGAATGATGCGGGTAATTGCTCAATACGGTTGTCGGTTAATATTAACCACTGTGTTGTAAGCGGCAGGCTATGCTGGGCAAACTCACTAATTTGATTGCCTTTAAATGCGATCATAACAAGTGCTGGGCATTGTGCTAAAACAGCAGGAATATGCTTAAACTGATTAAACGATAAAAACACCCGTTTAAGGCGGGTTAAACTGGCAAACTCTGCGGGTAAATCACTCAGGTTATTATTAGATAGGTCGAGTACTTCTAGGGTGTCGGCAAGGGTAAAAATTTCTTTTGGGAAATCAGTGAGGTTTTCCACCAATTGTAAGTGGCGAGCACCGCTTAAAGCACCGCTGCGTAGTTGTTCAAGGGTATTCAAAATTAACTAATCCATTTTACAAAAACAAAAAGGCCAAACTAAGTTGGCCTTTGATCACGTTTTATTATTAACGCTTAAAACTCTGCGTTGTGGTAAACGTTTTGTACGTCGTCGCAATCTTCTAGCATAGCTAAAAAGCGCTCCATAACCTCAACATCTTCGCCTTCAATAGGCGCTGCTATTTGGGGTACAAACGAAATTAAATCTTCGTCAAATTCAGTAACGCCCATTTCTTCAAGTGCTGTGCGAGTATTGTTGTACTCAGTATGTGGTGCAAATACAGTTACCTTGCCGTTTTCAACTTCTACGTCGGTTACATCTACATCAGCCATCATTAGTGCTTCAAGTACTGTTTCGTCGTCATCACCGTCAAATACAAAAATTGCAAGGTGATCAAATAAATGCGAAACCGAGTTTTGTGCACCAATTTTAGCGTTAGCTTTAGTAAAGCAAACACGTACATCAGCAAAGGTACGTTTATTGTTGTCGGTTAAACAATCAACAATAATCATACAGTTACCCGGGCCGTAACCTTCGTAACGTGTGGCTACGTAGTCTTCACCGCCGCCGCCTTTTGCTTTGTCTATTGCGCGGTCAATAACATGCGCCGGTACTTGGTCTTTTTTAGCGCGCTCAATTAAACGACGTAGCGATAAGTTACCGTCTGGATCGGTACCGCCATTTTTAGCACAAATATAAATTTCTTTACCGTACTTAGAATAAACTTTAGTTTTAGCACCCGCAGTTTTAGCCATTGAATCTTTTTTGTTTTGGTAAGCTCTTCCCATCTGCGTTTCGCCTTTAAATATAAGTATTAAAATAATTTTCAGGGGCATAGTTTAAAGGTAAATGTGGGGGAGGGCTAGTAACTATTAAATAGATTAATGCAGATAAAAACAGGATGGGTTGAGTTTTATACTAAGGGCTATAAAAATAACTGGGCAGAAAAATATAACCCGCAATGGCGGGTTATATTTAATTGCAATTTAGCGCTCTATTACCAAATGCGTACGCGTTGATCCTCAGGAAGATACAGCTCATCGCCTGGTTTTACATCAAATGCTTTGTACCATGCGTCGTGGTTACGCGGGGCTTGTGCTCTAAAGCGACCCGGCGCATGCGTGCCACCGCGTAGCTGATTTAACATGCTTTGCTCGGTGCGTTTTTCTTTCCATACTTGTGCCCAAGCAAGAAAGAAACGCTGATCGCCAGTAACACCGTCAATAACCGGTGCTTCTTTACCGTTTAAGCTCAGTTTGTAGGCATGATAAGCCATGGCTAAACCACCCACATCACCAATATTTTCACCTAGGCTATTACGCCCGTTAACAAAGTTACCTTCAATTGGCTCATACTTATTGTACTGCGCTGCTAACTGGTCGGCTTTTGCGTCAAATGCGGCGCGATCGGCATCAGTCCACCAGTTACGTTGGATCCCATTTTCGTCTGATTTAGAACCTTGGTCGTCAAAACCATGGCCCATTTCGTGGCCAATTACTGCGCCAATGCCGCCGTAGTTTACTGCTGCGTCGGCATTTGGATCGAAAAATGGTGGTTGTAAAATTGCCGCTGGAAATACAATTTCGTTAAATGAACTGTTGTAGTAAGCGTTAACGCGCTGTGGTGTCATACCCCAACGGTTACGATCTGTTTTTTGCAGCTCTTTTGCAACGCTTTCGGCTTGAAAAAACTCACGCATGTTTTTTACGTTGCCGATTAAGTCGTTATTACTAATAGTTAAACCTTCGTACGATTGCCATACATCTGGGTAACCAATTTTTGGTACAAATGCAGCTAGTTTAGCGCGCGCATTTACTTTGGTTTCTGCGCCCATCCACTCAAGGTTATCAATACGCTCACCTAATGCGGTACGCAAGTTTTCGACCAGTTCAGACATTTGTTGTTTTGACGACTCAGGAAAATAACGTGCTACGTATATTTTACCAATAGCAAAACCAAGTGAATTGGTGCTCGACATTTCATCTATAGCACGTTTCCAACGAGGACGCGGCTCTTGCTGACCATTTAACTCTTTACCAAAAAATGCAAAATTAGTATTAAAAATATCTTCAGAGAGCAAGTTAGCGTTACCACTTATTGCGTGGTAGGTTAAATAATCTTTCCATACCGCTAAGTCTTCTTGATTGATTAATTCAATCATGGCTTTTATTGGCTCGGGTTGCGATACATTTAACTGCGGTACTTTGTAGCCTGTTTGAGCAAAATATGCATCCCAGTTAAAGCCAGGGTAGGCAGTGCTTAGCTCGTCGCGTTTAATTTGATTTAATGTAAGGTCGCGGTTACGGCGCTTTTCGCGTGGCCAATGGCCTTGTGCAATTTTGGTTTCTAGCTCTAAAATTGCCTGTGCGCGCTCATTGGCGTTATCTGCATCGGCAAATTTAAGCATGTCGGCAATATGAGCCACATAGGCGCTACGCGTATTAACAAAACGTTCTGAGTCTTCAAGGTAGTATGAACGATCGGGTAAGCCTAAACCGCCAGCACCTAACGACATTTCGTATTTATTAGGATCTAAGCGGTTAAACCACATGCCACCACCAAGCGGGGCTTTAACACCGGTTAACCAAGACTGACCAAACATTTTGGCTAAGTCGTCGGTTGATGATATTTCACTTATTTGCGTTAAAAGCGGCTTAATTGGTGTTATGCCTAGCTTATTAAGTGCTTTGGTGTCCATGTAGGCGTTGTAAAAGTCGGCTACTAGTTTTTCATCGGCATTTAAGTCTTTACGCGCGGCAATTTCTTCAATAATTACTTTAACGCGGTCTTCGCTGCGCTCGGCCAATGCCGAAAATGCGCCATAGCGGGTTTTATCAGCAGGCATGCTGTAATTGTCATACCAAGTGCCACTGGCGTACATAAAAAAATCGTCGCCTGGTTTAACCGCTTCGTTACGTGCAGCTAAATCAACACCAAAACTACCCAACTCTGCTTTTTCTGTTGTTGCGGCTATTGGTGCAGTAGGTGCTGGTTGTACTTGCGTTTTTGATGTTTGTGGCTCTGAACAGCCGCTAATAAATGTGGCAGCTAATGCAGCTGCAATTAAACTCTTTTTCATTGTGTTCCCCTGAGCTTTCACTCTGTTTAATTAATATTTTTTATTATTGTAAATATTATCTTAACCTGGGTTCAGGTTATTTTAGTAATTGTTATTTATAAGAGGCTGCTAAACAAACCTTTTGAGGTGAATCACCCTAGAGGTCGATAAAATAGCAAATAAAGCCTTTATACGAGCAATATTAATGGTATTTATGTGTTTTTTGCTTGTTCTTGCTGCAATTGCCACATTTGCGCATATTGGCCGTTAAGGGCTAGTAACTCAGAATGTGTGCCTTGCTCAAGAAGCTCGCCTTTATGCAATACTAAAATATTATCGGCATCGATTATGGTTGATAAGCGATGGGCAATCACTATGCTGGTATGGTTTTGTGTGACAGCGCGCATAGCCGTTAAAATAGCTTGCTCGGCATGGGAGTCGAGGGCTGAGGTGGCTTCGTCAAAAATTAAAATAGGCGATTTTTTTAAGATTGCGCGGGCAATGGCTATGCGTTGTTTTTCGCCGCCCGACACTTTTAAACCGCGCTCGCCTACTAAGGTTTTATCGCCTTTATCAAGGCTGTTTATAAACGCTGTTAAATGCGCCATAGCAATGGCTTGATCTATTTCGGCCTCGCTGGCTGTTGGCCTGCCATAAGCAATGTTTTCGCGTATTGAAGTATTAAATAGCACGGTATCTTGCGGCACTATGGCTATAGCTTGGCGTAAACTGTGCAAAGTTACGGTGTTTATAGGTTGCTTATCTATAGTGATACTACCTGATGACACCTCATAAAAACGATACAAGAGCCTAGCTAATGAGCTTTTTCCTGCGCCACTTGCACCGACTATTGCTACCTTAGTGCCGGGTTTTACGCTAAAACTAACATTGTTAAGAATAGGGCGGTTAGCATCGTAACTAAAACTTACATTGTTAAAGCTAACCTCACCTTTAGAGAGTGTTAGTAGTTGTGATGCAGGAGTGTCGGCAATGTGTGGTTTTTTGTTGAGCAGCCCAAGCATGTTTTCAAGGTCGGTAAGGGCGCGTCTTATTTCGCGATATACAAAGCCTAAAAAGTTAAGCGGTAAAAACAGTTGGATCATATACGCGTTTATCATTACGAGTTCACCAATGCTAAGTGTACCGGTTACTACTTCGCTTGAGCCTAACCACATAAGTGCGGTAATGGCGCTGGCTATAATTAACGCTTGCCCAGAGTTTAGTGCCAATAACGACATGCGGTTTTTTAATCGGGCTTTTTCCCAGCGTGCTAAAAAGGTGTCGTAGGTGCTGGCTTCAAACTCTTCATTGTTAAAGTATTTTACTGTTTCGTAGTTTAGTAAGCTGTCGATAGCGCGGGTATTACTTAAGTTGTCGGCGGTGTTAGCTTCGCGAATAAAGCGATTGCGCCACTGGGTTACGGTTACTGTAAAGGTAATATATATGGCAACTGCAAGTAGGGTTATAAGCGCAAACCAGATAGAAAACAAAGTGCCAAAAATTAATGCAACGGTAAGAATTTCAAATAGAGTAGGCACAATGTTAAACATTAAAAATCGCATTAAAAAGCTCAAACCGCTGGTGCCACGCTCTATATCGCGACTTATGCCACCGGTTTGTCGATCTAAATGAAAAGCCAGTTCAAGCGAATGCAAATGCTTAAACACCTTTAGACCTATGTCGCGCATGGCGTGTTCGGTAACTCGCGAAAAAACCGCATCGCGTATTTCACCTAAAAATACGCTGGCAAAGCGCAGTGCACCGTACATAATAAGCAGTAGGGTAGGAATAAAAAGCACTGGGTGAATAGATTTATCAACGCTATCAATAATTTCCTTTAGTGCCCACGGCATAAGTAAAGTAGCACCTTTAGCGCCTACCAGTGCCATAGCTGCAATAAAAACTCGCCCTTTAAATTGTGTGATATAAGGCCAAAGTGTTTTTATACTTTGGCGCAGGTTCATTGCGTCGGGGCGTTTTACTGAGCTTTGTTTAGAGCGCATGAATGATCTCGGTTTTTATAATGGGTATAAATGGCTGTGGATTTAATTTTGCATCAAACTAAATACTTAATTAGACTATTGTATTTTAAATAGCTGCCCTTATATACTAGTAATCCTTAATTAAAGTTTGAAAATTGATGTTTAAATTTCGTTTGTTTTTAACTGCATTTTTGCTTATTACTGCACTTTTTAGTGCATGTAGCGAAGCCGCGCCAGTTAAACATGGTTTAAACACTGCAAATTCTACTTTAATATCTGCTGCTTTTTCAGCAGCTCCTTTCTCACTAGATACTACTTCATTAGATGCTACTTCATTAGATACTACTTCATTAGATACTACTTCATTAGGTAATGTTTCATTAGGTATAAGTCACCCCTCCATATTAGTTAAAGTATTGCATGCTAAACAACAAACTAAGCCTAATAAAACAGCGTTTGATGCACTGCAACCTAGGCTAACTGCCAGTAATTCATCGTTGTTTTTATTTAGTGCGCAAACAGAGCCTGAATACGACGTTATTTATGAATTTTTTATTCATACGCTAGCAAGGCAGTTTTATTTACAACCTAAAGCTATAAGCACGGCACTACCTTGGTATACAGTTGTTTCTAATAGTAAAAAGTCTCGTATTAGTGGCTGGAAAGAAGCTAACTTACTTTACAGCGCTACCAACACCCATCACGCTTAATTTCCTTATTTAATAATTAATAGGTTTTAACTTTTAAAGTTTTAGCTTGCAGATTAATTGTGCTTTTTAAAAGCGCTTATCAGCTGGTTGCTGATAGTAAGGAATAACAATGTTGAGTTTTAAAAATAATAAAAAGCCGTTTATGGCTAAATTTAAATTAAGCACCTTTGCTATGTTGGTGGTATTACTGCTACTGGCAATGAGTGCGTTACCTAATTTATATCCAAACCAGTCATGGTTGTATATTAGTGCAGCCCCACACAGCAAAATGCAAACACCTCCGAGCACTAATACCTTAGTTACATTTTTAAATGAGCAAGGCTTAAATGTGGCGCAAGCGTATGAGTCGCAAGCAACAATAAATGTGCTACTTAACGAGCCAACAAAAAGTGCCCAGGCACAAGCGGCTATAAAAGCGCAATATGCAAATACTCAGACCAAAATTGTTGAGCGCGCTACCAGTCCAAGCTGGCTACAAAGCTTTGGACTTTCGCCAATAAAGTTAGGTCTAGATTTAAACGGTGGGGTGCTATTTGTACTCGATGTAGATTTAGACAAAGCCATTGATGAGCAATTAGTGAGTGCGTATCAGCAAGCTAAATCAATCATAATTGAGCAAAAGGCACATGGAGTAAAAGCGCTGCAAACTCAAACTGGGTTTGTAATAAATGCTCTACCTAATGCTGGTGATAAATTAACCCCTGTTATTAAAGAGCTGCAAAGCCGCTTTGCTAACTTAGCAGTAGTAACAAACAATAATGGCACAGTTAAAACGGCGCAATTTAGTTACTCAGAGCAAGGGCGAAGCGCGTTTAACAAAGAAGTTATGAGCCAAACCCTCACAACTCTACGTTCGCGTATTGAAGAGCTGGGCATAACCGAAGCGGTAACACAGCGCCAAGGTAAGCAGCGCATTCGTATTGAACTACCTGGAGTGCAAGATCCTACCGAGGCGAAACGCATTATTGGCGCAACGGCATCCCTGGGGTTTTATCAATTAAAAGCTGTGGGTGGGCAAACCTTTAATTTACAGACGGGCGGTACTATAAAACTCGACCCTGTGCCAATTTTTACCGGTGAGCATATTAATAACGCTCATGCTGGGCGCGACGATTGGAGCAAACCGCTAGTGCAGTTAAGCCTTGATAGCCAAGGCGGCGATGCTATGTCGGCATTTTCTAAAGCTAATATAGGTAAACCTATGGCGACGGTTTACTCAGAGTATTCGCAAAATGCTAAAGGAGAGGTAGTTAAAAAGAGTGAGGTTATTAATGTAGCCAATATTGCTCAGCACTTAAGTTCGCGTTTTAGCATAACCAATATGCAAAGCCCACAAGCCGCGGCCGACTTAGCGCTATTGTTACGTGCAGGCTCGTTAAGTGCGCCGGTTACTATAGTGCACGAACAAACCATAGGGCCAAGCTTAGGCAGCGAAAATATAAGTAACGGCTTAGCCGCCCTAATGTTAGGTATGGGTATTACTTTGGCATTTATGGCTATGTGGTACAGACGTTTAGGGTTAATTGCCAACGTAGCACTTATTTTAAATTTAACCTCTTTAGTGGGTTTAATGTCGTTATTGCCTGGGGTAGTGCTTACGCTTCCCGGCATTGCCGGATTGGTGCTAACCATAGGTATGGCAGTAGATACCAACGTCATTATATTCGAACGTATAAAAGAAGAGCGCCGTAAAGGCCGCGCGCCTTATCAAGCTATTGAGCAAGGGTATAAGCAAGCATTTAGCACTATTTTTGATGCCAATATTACCACTATGATCACTGCACTTATTTTATACGGTATAGGTTATGGGCCAGTGAAAGGCTTTGCAATTACTTTGGCGCTGGGTTTAGTAACCAGTATGTTTACAGGCGTGTATGTATCGAAAGTGTTGAGCCAAAGTTTGTATTTAAAATTGGCTAAAAAAAGCGGAGTAAGTACAGATGCTTAATTATTTTTTAAAAGGCGAAACCGGCACACGTATGCGTTTTATGGGCTTGGTTTTAAGTACAGTATTAGTATTACTATCGGTAGTAACCTTGGCGCAAAAAGGGCTTAACTTTGGCCTAGATTTTACCGGTGGTTACTTAACAGAATTTACGACTAACCAAAGTATTGAGCTAAAGCAGCTTAAAACTTTTATAGCTAAAAACCACAACGGTGAGTTTGAGCTAACAGCGCAAGGGAATAACCACTTTCAATTAAGAGAAGCGCCAGCTATTAATCAATCTGCGAGTAATAGCAGCAACGATTGGCAAAGTGCGGTAACACAAAGCACCGACATAAATGCCACGATATTGTCATCGGCCTATATTGGCTCGCAAGTGGGCGATGAGCTATTTGAACAAGGCTGTTTGGCACTTCTAGCAGCTATGGTTGCAGTAATGCTGTATTTAGCGATAAGGTTTGAATGGCGTTTAGCCCTTGGCTCGGTAGTTGCTTTAACACACGACTTAATATTGGTACTGGGTTTGTTTTCGCTATTACAGCTTGAATTTAACTTAACCGTATTAGCCAGTTTATTGGCAATTATAGGCTACTCACTTAATGACTCCATAATTGTTGGCGACAGGGTGCGTGAGCTATTAAGAGTTAAATTAAATGCCAGTATTAGCGTATCCAGCATTATAAATAGTGCGATTAAAAGCACCCTAACGCGTACCTTAATTACCTCAGGCACCACTTTAGCCACAGTAGCAAGTGTGTGGCTATTAGCTGGAACACCGCTGCAAGGCTTTGCTATTGCGTTATTTAGTGGCATTGTTGTGGGTACGTTTTCATCTGTTTGTATTGCCGCCACCTTGCCCGAGCTAATGGGGTTAAGTGCTAAAAACTACGAAGTGAAAATAGATAGCCAAAGCCAAGCGCTCATGGATATGCCATAAAGGCTCAAAGCATACAAATAAACAAAGCTTAGGGGCCAAACTATTGTGTTTAGCCCCCGTAGCAATGTTAAACTGCTCGCAATATTTTTACTGTATGTGTGTAAACCTCATGAACAAAGCCCACGTTATTGAACACCTTAAGTTTGCCCTAGAGGCGCAGCTTACCACCGCAAAAGTGGCCGCTAAAACAGCGCACGACACCGCCACGCACGAAGAAAACATAGCAGAAAATAAATACGATACCCTAGGGTTAGAGGCCGCCTATTTAGCCCAAGGCCAAGCGCAGCGCGTAAACGATTGCTATAAAAGCATGGAGTTATTTAAGCCCATATTTAATCAGCCAGCCAGTAGTAAAATAGCCATTGGCTCGCTAGTGTGCCTAGAGGATACAAATGAGCAGCAAAAATGGTTTTATTTAGGCCCAAGCGCAGGTGGGTTAACAGTTGAAGTAAAGGGGCTAACTATTCAAGTTGTTACACCCGAAGCTCCGCTGGGCAAACAACTTTTAGGCAAAGAGCTTGATGATGAAGTAAGTTTAACCATTGCAGGCAAAAACCATGAATATGATGTGGTAGAGATTTTATAAAGCAGAAGAATAAACTTTGATGTATAGGTAATTACATGTTTACATTAAAGTTTTTTAATGGAATTATTGGTGTATGTAATACACGCCGTTTTGGTGTGTTATAAACCACCAAAATGGTGATCAGTATCACGCTATATGGCAGTCGTTGTATTTAAGCTTTGGCGAATCAAAAGATAAGGGAACTATATGAGTCGTTGGATTCAACAATTTGAAAATCATGCTTTTCAACCAATATGGAAAGAAATGCTTGATGTAACTGATGAGGTGCTTGTTGACGATGAAACTGTCGTAACGAGTGTTGAGGAAATTGCAAGATTTAAAAAAGTAGTTAATTATTTAGATTGTTTATTAGAAGCTTGTGATCCAGAACTAATACCGCCTTCAACTTGGGATAATTATCGCGCTCAATGTAATTCGTGCTTACAGCAAATAAAAAGTTATCAAAGTAATCGGAACATTGGGCATATTACAAATGCTAATGAGCATCTAGATAATTTATTAACTTATATTAGGCCTTATCAAGTTGTGGCAGGTAAAGCAGCAAAGTCTGCAAGTGCTTCATTCGTAGCGTACACGAAAACAATTAATTCAAAGTTAAATTCATTTCAAACTGAAGCCAGCTCTATTTTGGATACAATTTCTAAGTATAAGGAGAGTGCGTCAAGCCTCGCTTCAGAATCAGAGGTTTCTAATCAACGTATTAAAGTATTAGAAGCACATTACTTTGATGATAGTGAAGAAGAAAGCTTAAGTACTAGAATTAACAGTTTTGAGGAAAAACTCGAAGAAAACTATGAAAAAATTCAACAGTATAAAAGCGATTTGCTTGATGGGGATAACAGTAATGAATCAATTGCTTCTGAAATAAATAGTGCATTGGAATTAGCAGAAACAGAATCAGAAACTATTAAAAGTTTACTTAATGAAGTTAAAGGTAAGCTAAAAGATTTGTAACTATTCAGCCTCATCTGAAATGAATATATCAGGCAGCTGATTTTTGAATAATAACTCAAGGGCTAGGCTTGCA
>NZ_JAGGDL010000034.1:0-36354 GCF_017653575.1 Pseudoalteromonas sp. K222D | reverse complement strand
TGCAAGCCTAGCCCTTGAGTTATTATTCAAAAATCAGCTGCCTGATATATTCATTTCAGATGAGGCTGAATAGTTACACATTATTTAACTTAACTCAATACTAGGATCGAACAAAGTTTCAACTCTTTTTGTGTTAATTCTTAACTGTTTGTAACTGGTTGTTACTATTTGTTATATAGAACAAATAGTAACAGTTATAAGTGTTACTTAGTGCCTAGAGTGACTTCTGCGAAGTGCTTTTTTAAAATATCGAGTAAGGCATAAGTCTTTGCAGCAATAAAATCTCGTTTTGGCGTTACTGCATACACAGTGTAGTTTGAACGTTGCCAATCTTTATGAAGTTGCTTTAACTCTTTGTTTTTAATGCGTTCGCGCACTTCTGGCTCTGGTAGCATTGCATAACCTAATCCATCGCATACTAATTGAATAACTGATTGCATATTATTTACTTTTATACGCGGAGCATTAAGTGTGTATGGTGCGCTGTTTGGCTTAAATAATTGATAGTTTAAATGGCTGTGAGCTATATGAGCGTGCTGGTTTAATTGTTCAATACATTGATCATTTTTTGCTAAAGGGTGCGTCGCATTAACACAAAGAGCATAAGGCCATTGGGCTAATTTTCGGGCTATTAAGTTTGAGTCGTTAAGTGGGCCAATACACAATGCTAAGTCGGCTCCTTCTTTAAGCATATCAATAGGTTCATCTGTTAAAATTAGTTCTATGTTTAATTTTGGGTGTAGCTCTATTAAGCGCTTTAATGGTTCAGAAAGTAACCCAGCGCCAAAGCCAACAGGGGCAACTAATTTAAGTTTGCCACTTGGTATACCGGTTAAATACTGTAGTTTTTGTTTAGTCTGCTCTGCTGTTTGCAGCAGCTTTTTACAGCTTTGATAATAAATATCACCCGCTTCAGTTAAGCTTAATGCTCGTGGACTGCGATTGAATAAGTTTAATCCAACCTCTTGTTCTAGTGTTTTAATTTGCTGACTTACAGCAGAAGTTGTCATGCCTAATTGTTTAGCAGCTAAGCTCATACTGTTTGTTTCTACTATGCGCACAAACATAGTTAAAGAGCGTGTTAACTTGATATTCATAGTGATTAAGTTTTCCTTAATTTAATTATTAGCATACTTATATTGATCGGCAATGCACTTATCCTTAACATTGTAAACGCTAATCATTATCAATTAGCTATTCTAACATGGGAAACAAATATGAACACCGCAAGTCGACAATTATTGCCTTTAAGTGCCGCAATTTTATTTACCTTTACAAATTATGCGCAAGCAAATAAAACAAACGATGATATGGAAGTGATGGTGGTCACTGCATCAGGGTATGAGCAGCTAATTAAAAATGCTCCTGCATCTATTAGTGTGATTGATAGAGAAGAGTTAGCGAGTCGTTTTTACCGTGATTTAACCGACGCTATGACAGACGTGCCCGGCGTTATAGTCACTGGCGGTGGCGACAGAAAAGATATTAGCTTACGTGGCATGGCTAATGGCTATACATTAATATTAATAGATGGCCAACGACAAACATCGCGCGAAACACGGCCAAACAGCGACGGCCCAGGCGTTGAGGGGGCATGGACACCGCCTATTGGGGCCATTGAACGTATAGAAGTTATTCGCGGTCCAATGTCATCTTTATATGGCTCTGATGCGATAGGCGGGGTAATCAATATCATTACTCGTAAAACACCTGAGCAGTGGTACGGCGAGGTGCGTTTAGATAGTACTATTCAACAAAGTAATGAGTCTGGGAACATTAACCAAGCTAACTTTTTTACAGCGGGCTCATTAGTTGATGAACTACTTGGAGTGCAGCTATACGGGCAATTTACAAAACGCGATGAAGATGACCTAGTAGCTGGTTTTAGAGGCAAAGAACAAAATAATCTTAAAGCTAAGTTTATAGTAACACCTAATAAAAATCACGAGGTTACATTAGAGCTTGGTCGTGCTGAACAAACGTTAGATGCGACTGTGGGTAAAACAATTGCGCCACTTGCTCCAGGGGAAAAGTGTGGCCGCCGTGGTTGCCCGGAATCAACAACTACACAATACGAGCAAAAAACCATCTCGGTAAGCCATAATGGTTATTATGACTTTGGTAGTTCTAATAGCTATATAAAGTACGATGAATACAATAATAAATCACGCGAAATGCTTATTAAAAATACTGATGCACAAACGATGTGGAGTATTCCGCTTGCGAGTGAGCATAATGCGACATTGGGCGCTTCCTATAAAAAAGAAGATTTAACCGATCATACCAGCAACAAATTAAGTGATGTATCGCAAATAGATAACGAGCAATGGTCTATATTTAGCGAAGATGAATGGCGAACTAGCGAGTTATTTGCATTAACCGGCGGTATTCGATACGACCATGATAGTAACTTTGGCGGCCATATTAGCCCACGTTTATATGGTGTGCTTAATGTGAGCGATAATTTAACCGTTAAAGGAGGTGTATCTACCGGTTTTAAAGCACCTAGTTTACGAGCAACTACGCCAGAATGGGGGCAGGTTAGTCGTGGCGGTAATATATATGGTAATGCGAATTTAGCGCCTGAAAAATCAATAAATTATGAAGTAGGTGTTTATTACGATAAAGGTGAAAAGTTCAGTACCTCGGCCACTGTTTTCTATAATCAGTTTGACGATAAAATATCACGTATAGCTTGCCCATTAACTCAATGCACCGACGGTCCAAATGAATTTGGTTCAGACCCAACAACCTACGTAAATGTAGATGAAGCAGTAACACAAGGGTTTGAGCTATCAGCATCGCTTAAACTAAGCAGTAAAGTAAGTGCAAGCGCTAATTATACTTACACCGAATCGGAGCAAAAAACGGGCACTTATGCAGGAAGCCCATTAAATCAATTACCAACACACTTACTGCAAACCTCTGTTAATTGGGTTTTAAGCGATGCATTTAGTGCATGGGCACGTATGCACTATCGCGGGGAAGAAAGCCAACCTACAACTGGGCCATCGCAAAGTAGCTTAATTGCTCCAAGCTATACCACAGCAGATTTAGGTGCAAACTATCAATTAAGTAACAACATTAAATTAGGCGTGGGAGTTTATAACTTATTTGATAAAGAAATTAGCGAAGTAGAATATGGTTATGTAGAAGACGGACGTCGTTATTGGGCTTCTTTAGCATGGCAGTTTTAAGTGCTTTAATTAGCTATTAAATTACTTCTTTTTAAAAAATAAATAATGGCTATATACTAAATAGCCATTATTTATTGTAGTTAGGCATCAATTTTATTGCAGTAAATGCAGCCAGTATTAAAGTTTGTTTAAAAAAAGCTGATAAATTATAAAATGCGGTTGGCTTTTACGCTTGAGTCGCTTATTCTAGGCACATATATGTAGCTGTTTAGTTGACACTTAAATGTTATTACTGCTTGCTACTACTCTATAACCGCACTTAATCCGCAAAGGTAACACCTCGTTTGAACCACCTAGACAACCATAACCAAGTTAATAAAATAAATGTTATTAGCGCCTTTTATTTAGCAGAAAACCTGTGAAAATACCTAAACGCCTACAACCGCTAGTTGATGATGGTTTAATTGATGACGTACTCAGCAGGCTTATGAGCGGTAAAGAAGCCGATGTTTTTGTAGTGCAGTGTGGCGATCATATTCGCTGCGCTAAAGTTTATAAAGAAGCCAGTAAACGTAGTTTTAAAAAAGCCGCACAATATCAAGAAGGCCGTAAAGTTCGTGGTGGGCGCCAAGCGCGTGCTATGGGTAAACGCTCAAGTTATGGTCGCCAATTAGAAGAAGAAATTTGGCAAAATGCCGAAGTTGATGCGCTATCACGTTTAGCGAGTGCCGGTGTACGTGTACCCGACACCTACGGTTGTATTGATGGTGTGTTGCTAATGGAGCTAGTGTGCGATGACAGCGGCGACGTTGCCCCGCAATTAGGTAATGTAGCTCTTAGTGAAGAAGAGGCGATTAGGCAGCATAGCTTAATGATGCATTACATTAAATTAATGTTGTGTGCAGGTATCATCCACGGCGACTTATCAGAATTTAATGTATTGGTTGACAGCAAAGGCCCTGTAATTATCGACTTACCGCAAGCCGTTAATGCCGCAGCGAATAATAGCGCCGAAGCAATGTTTGCTCGCGATGTTAATAATATGCGCCGCTATTACGGCGAATATGCACCGGCTTTATTGCAAACTCAATACGCCAAAGAAATGTGGGCATTATTTTCTGAGGCTAACTTAACGGCTAACTCCACTTTAACAGGCGAATTTGAAGATAACAGTGAAGCCGCTGATGTTGATGCAATACTTGAAGAAATTGAAGCTGCTCGTGAAGAAGAGCTGGAGCGCTTAGACCGTATTCGAGACGTTGACGAAGATGCTTAAACTTAATAAAATTAAGCTGATGTCTAGCGTGTAGTAGCTAGACATCAAGCCGTTGCAGTTAAATTCAATAAAACAAAGGTTAACTTAATCGCGGCCTGAGCCCGTATAAAGCAAATGTTTTTTGTTTTAACGCTTTCTCTTTCACCTTGAGTAATTTAGCTGTTATTTCACTCCTATTCCCTGCGCTTTAAAGTACTGCTGTATTTCATTTGTATGTGGTTTAAATGCACGCCAGCGGCCAATGGCTTTGTTGTTGAGTGGTTGGCGAACCTGCACTTTACTGGCGGTAGAAACCGGCGCTGTATTTAAATGAAAATCAATACACTGCGGTTGCCACGCTAAATCACAAAACTTAACTAAATCTTTAATTTGCGCTTCGGGCTGCGCTACTAATTCCTCGTACTGAACTAATTTTATTGTATTTTTATGCAAACTTTGAAAATGCTGCATTAGTTTATAAAAACGGCTATAAAATTTAGCGGTATCAAGTAAGTCTAACGAATAAGCGTAATAAGGGTTATTAATACTAAATAGTTGGCGATAGTTACCAATACAGGTGTCCATTGGATCGCGTAGCAGGCAAATTATTTTTGCATTAGGTAATGCTTTAGTTATTAAATCAATATAAAAAAAGTTAAAAGGGAGTTTATCAATAAAGTGTTTACTATTGCCTGTAACTACGCGGGTAGCATTTAAGTAATGAGTACCAAGTTGCTCAAAGTTCATTTGATAAGCGCTACTCAGGGTTTGGTTATCCAGCACGTGCTGCGAGGTAGTTTGGCTTATTTTTTTAACACACAGGCCAAAGTCTTGCAGTTCGCCTGCAGATTGCACGTCGCTGTGGCTTGATAAAATACGCTCTACTAAGGTAGTGCCAGAGCGCGGCATACCTAAAACAAAAATAGGCTCCTTGCTTGGGTTACCTGAGGCGTTTAGCTTATTATGCTCAAGGCTTAACTTTTTAATATGTACAAATAAAGCCGCTGATCCCTCGTTATCAAATGGGCTGTTTTTAAGTTTATCGGCTTTACCTTGTTGCAGTGCTATAAAAGCATCCGAAAATGCGCCAATATCTTGATATTCTTTTGCTAATGCATGGCCAATATGTAGTTTTGCATCGGGGTGAGTAACCTGTTCAGCAACTGCTTTTAAGCGCTTAATATGGTTAGTTTGCGTGCTTGCTTTAGTTAAATCGCTCAATGCAAAGTGGCTTTGGTGATGTAATGGTTTTAGAGTAATAGCATTTTCAAACGCATCTTGAGCTTGCTCAAAAAGGCCTAAAAACTTAGCGCAAACACCAAAATTATAAAAAAACTGTGCTTGCGGAGTTTGTTTGTTATTTGAAAGCGTTAACGCGCATTCAAAGTAATTTATTGCTTGTTCGTGTAAACCCGCTTGTGTAAGTGCAACGCCTAAAGTGTCTGCATCCAGCGCTTTAGTTATTTTGCTAAGTGCAACACTTAATGCGGTTGCTTTGGCTTTTTGTAGTTGCCCTGTTAGCGCGTAACATTTTGCCAGTTGCGCTGTGTATTCAACACTTTCTTTGAAACCTTGCGCTTTTTCAATCAGCTGAATGGCTTTGTAAATTTGCCCCACTTGCAGGTTTACCATAGCTAATAAAAAATAGCCGTCTGCAAAGTCTGGTTTTTGGGTAACAAGTTCAACTAAAGCTTTATGCGCTTGTTGCACATCACCTTGGTTTAAGTAATTTATGGCACTTTGATGTAACTGTTTTAGGCTAGGGGGCATAGTTATAGTTAGCTCGTATAAATAAAAAGGCTCAAATAAATTTGAGCCTTTATGACATAGATTAAGTACAGTTTAAATGTAATTTAAATTATATTTCAAACTTGTAGTTAAATTTAATGCCTACCGTAAGAGGGCGGTTAATGTAATGGCCATAGTTACGTTGTATTTCTGCGCCATTAGCACTTGTAATATCGGCATCTGAGCGACGTACCGATGTAACAGCATATTTATTAAACATATTATCAACATATAATGTAGTTGACCACGCATCTGCTGTTAACTTAGCTGAAATATTACTTAAGCTGTAACCTGGTAGTACTTCACCGTTATCACGTAAACCAACTTTGGAAATAACGTCACTTTGCGCAGTTAAGCCGTAGTTTATATCTAATGTTTTGTCGTTAAACACGTCAGTTTGGTAATTAATACCTAATGAAAACTGATGCTCTGGCGAACCAGGTAGGCGATCGCCATCTGCAGCGCCATCACTCCCGTCGGCGTTAAACAAAAATGGTGCATCTGATGTTAGCTCAGCTTTAGTGTAAGCGTATGTTGCGTAGGCGCTAAACGAGTCAGATAAAATAGCACGAGTAGCAATTTCAATGCCTTTTGCGTTAGCGCTGCCAGCGTTTGAAAGGTAAGGTAGTTGGCCTACTGCGGTTGCTCCAGTAATTTGTGCATTGTCCCAATCTACGTTAAAGAGTGCAGCGTTAAAGTGTAACTGACTTCTAAACCATGTACTTTTAAAGCCAAGCTCGTAATTGGTCGTTATATCGGCATCAAATAGCATTTCATCTGGTTTACCACAGCCTGTTTGTTGATCCTCAGGAAGTGGATCAGGGCACGGAACCAAGCCATTTGAACCACCGATTCTAAAGCCCTCACTTACCGTTACATAGCCCATTACGGTGTCATTAAATTGATACTTAGCGTTAAATTTTAATAGATTACCGTTATCACTTGCTGAATTTTCCTCAAAGTTAATAGCGATATCGTTAGGGCCGGCACCATCATATAATGTATTGGCTAACGGAAAGTCAAAAGCGGCTTTAGACTTTACATCGTATTCGTAAAATCGTACACCAAGCGTTATATCTAGTTTGTCGGTTACTTGGTAACCAACTTCACCAAAAAGAGCGGACTCTGTTACTTTGCTGCTCGTTATTTCTAGGTACTCAAGTGAGTCAGGTCTAAGTTGAGTTGCGCCAAAGTTATCAACCGCAAACTGATCAAAGCCTGGTGTAAATTCTCTGCTTGATGCATCTGTGTCTTTTTTATTATAAAAACCACCTACTATCCAACTCAAATCGCTATCACCTTGTGATACTAAACGCAGCTCTTGGGTAAAGGTGTCTACTTCATCAGTTTCGCGGGTAAATGTTGAAAATGCTGGAAACTCTTCGTAGCCATAATCAAGACGGATCAGTAAATCGGTTTGGTCGCGTTGGCCTTCAGCTTCAAAGCTTGATATACCGGTAGCCGATACTAACTCTGCAAAGCCTAAGTCAGCTTTGAGTTCTAGGCTAAGTAATTGATCTTCTTTTTCACGTGGCTCTTCGTAACGATACGCTGACTCGTACTTACCAATTATATCGCTTAAGCCATTGTTTGCATTTAAGCTGTTGCTATGAACAATTGAACGACCTTCGCTGTCTTGTTTTTGATAAAAATAGTTAAGCGTACCTTCAAAAGACTCACTCGCTTTATAACGAACTGATATACGCCCTGTAGTGGTGGTTTCGCCGTTGGCATCTTTTACTTGTTTAAGGTTGTTGTTAACGGCATCAGTATTGCTCCAATCAGGATCGCTAAGCGATACTCCCGGCTCACGAACAACATAATTGTAATCTACAAAACCCGGATCTTTATATAGGTTTAAGCTAGTACGTATAGCAAGTTTATCTTCAATAATTGGTAAGTTGAAAATAAAGCCGCCTTCACCACCTACTGAGTCACTTTCTTGGGTTTGGAAAACATCACCGTAAATTTCGCCTGAGGTAAAATCAAGCTCTGGCGCTTTTAGCATGTAACGAATGGCGCCGCCTAATGTACCTGCGCCATATAATGTACCTTGTGGCCCAATAAGTACTTCTACGCGCTCAATATCAACGAGGCGCATATCAACACTTACCGGAATTTCGTTGATATAAGTTGCTACAGTGCCGCCATCTGACGCTGGACCCGATGAGTTAGTATTTAAACCACGTACAATAATAGGTGAACCTTCGCGGCCACCTTGATCAGTAATTGTTAAACCAGGAACCCAGCGTGCTACATCGGCAAGTTCACTAATGTTTTGATCTTTCATTACATCAGCGTCAAGCGCGGTTATATTAAGTGGTGCTGCTTGCACAGAGCCGCTGCGTCGTGTTGCCGTAACCTCTATAACTTCAAGTGATTTGTTTTTTGTAACCACTTGTTCTTGAGCTGAAGCGGTATTAGAGAATAAAACCACACTCGAAAGTGTGCTTGAAATAGCCAAGGTTAACAGGCTTGGTTTAAACATAAAAAGTGATCCTAATGCAATTAGTTATAATGAGTAAGTAAGGATTTTAGTTTATCAGGGTGGAATACATCTGGGAATAAAAATATGAATTATAATTCACTTTTATAGAATAAATATCAAGGCTGAGTTTGTTTAGATTAATAAATAACCATTGGTAACAGTTGCTTGCTCAAAAAGCATTCAGCGTGCTCTTACAGCTTAGTTGTTAAAAGCTAAACAGTAGTAAAATTTATAGCAAGATGCTGAGTAGCAAGTGGCATTACATTGATGAGCAAAACTGTTATGCATTTAAATGCAGGTAAAGGGTTAAAGTAACAAGTATAAGTGATACAAAAACATGGCCGTTTTCATTAGAAAATTAAAGCCACTAGAGGTTAGGGCATATTTATCTTTTGAAGTTGTAGCAGTGCGTTTGGTTTTTAGGTTAGGCAGAGCCTATGTAATGTGGGTATTCATCATAAGTAGGCGATAACGACGCATAAATGCCAAACACGCGCTGCCCGAAGGGTTATATCTAGGGGAGTAACTTTTCCTGCATGGATGTAAGCTAGTAAACTAAAGCAGGAGCAGTTATCGAGCCCATTAGGTTACAAATTTCGCGCCGGGATTAAATTGCCCCTAAATTGAACAAATATTAATCCCTAAGGTTAATACGGCCTACTGACTTAATGAGGATAGATTAACTGCTGCTTTGTGGTTTTGAGGTTGAACTGCCAACAGAAGCAATAATTACCAGTAATATTGCCAGCCACTGCCAAATAGACAATAGTTCGCCTAATATGAGTAATCCGGCTAATGCTGCAATTGCGGGCTCTAAGCTCATCATAATACTAAAGCCTTGCGACGACATATTACGCAAAGTGATCATTTCTAGGGTATACGGCAGGGCGCTTGAGAGTATTGCAATAGCAATACCTAACGGAATAATATCCCAACTGAATGAAGAGGCTTGCAAAATTCCGCCATAGGGCACAAGTACAATGGCCGAAATAGTCATACCCATAGCCACAGTTGCACCACCAGAGCCTTGATTACCGGTTTTTTTACCAAAAAGAATATAACCCGCCCAACATGCACCAGCGGCAAGCGCCAATATAACGCCAACCGGATCTAGGCTTTCTTGGCCTTTCATATCAGGCAGTAGTAATAAAATACCCGCAATAGCACAGCCTACCCAAAATAGATCACGCTTACGACGCGATGAAAATAATGCAACTGCTAATGGGCCGGTGAATTCAAGTGCAACGCCAATACCCAGTGGAATACGCTCTATGGCGTAATAAAACAAAATGTTCATACCACCGAGGCTCAGGCCGTAAATTAAAATAGGAAATCGTTGGCCTGCGGCAGGCAAGTGTTTCCATGGTTTAAAAATCAGACATAAAATAGTGGCAGAAAAGCCTAAACGTAGTGCAGTAGTCCCTTCAGGGCCTACAATAGGGAAGAGTTGCTTGGCAAGCGACGCACCAGATTGAATAGTTACCATAGCGAGCAATATACAAAAAACAGCGAGTAAGAGTTCTTTCGTAGATGAATGCATTGTTTTCCTTGTATATCACTATTAAATTTGGCGCATTCTACCTGTTTTTGATACTCGAGGTAAACTTATTCGATAAACAACAGATTTAGCAACTTACGCTTTGTTATTGTTAAAGAAAACATATGTTGCTGCGCTTGTTGCTTCACAAGCTCAAAAGTAGTTAAAAACGTATGAGCGTTAGCTATTAAACTAACACTCATATTATAAAGCGGCTAATAGGCACTATAGCAAAGGTTTAATTTGTCTCAAAAGCTTTATCGTTTGGGTATACAACACCTAATTGCGCGCGAGCGGTATCAAGTACATGCATTACATCAAGACTCAGCTGGTGTGTATTAATATCCGATTGCAGCGCTTTTTGTGTAATCATTTGCATAAAATGATCAACTTCATGTTTCATAAAATGCTCATCAAAAGGCTGCGACAGTAGTTCGCGTTCACCGTTATTAGCAATAAACTCTACTTTTTTGAGTTGCGATACAGCTTCTATTCGAATACGGCCAAGCTCGCCTTGTATTTCGGTAATATTATCGCCTTGCGATATTTTAGAGTAGCTGATCACCGCCTGTTTATCGTGATAATTTAAAAGTACATCGCCTGCGCCGTCTACACCGGTATCAAGGAGTACACCACTTGCGTGTACACTGTTTGGTGCGCCCCAAAGGGCTATTAATAAATACAGCGGATAAATGCCTAAATCAACCAAAGCACCATTAGCAAATTGAGGTAAAAAGGTATTTGGGCGCTCGCCATTTTTATATTTATCGTAGCGCGACGAATACTGACTGTATTGGCCAATAAACTTACGCGGCGTACCAATTTTTAGCATGGCTTGTTGCAACAATGCAAAGTTGGGTAAATGCGTGGTCATCATGGCTTCCATGTATAACCGTTGATGTTTTTTAGCAGTTGCTATAATAGTGGCTAATTCGGCACTATTAGCCGCCGCTGGTTTTTCTCCCAGTACATGTTTACCTGCTGCTAAACATTGCACTGCATATAGCTGATGTAAGCTATTAGGTGCGGCAATATAAACGGCATCTACGTGCTCGTCTTGGCAAACTTCTTCAATAGAAGTAAATATTTTTGCTTGAGTATTTTTTGGATGTTTAGCTAAAAAGGCTTCGCCGCTCGTTGTTGCACGCGAGCACACACCATATAAATTAAAATCGATTAAGGTGTTGGCTGCTTTTAATAAGGTATCGCTAATAAAGTTAGTACCGACAATAACAAAGTTCATGCTCAACTCTATAAATTCATAAAAAGTGAGACGCAGTTTAACAATTATTTGTTCTAAATGCGCGAGGAGAACAGCCAAACCAGCGTTTAACACTGGCGCTTAATGTGGCTTGCTCTTGATAACCCAATAATTCAGATATAGTTGATATAGTAAGTTGCCCTTGCGTTAAATAGTGCTGTGCAAGTGCACGGCGCGTGGTATCTTTGAGTTTTACAAAGCTGGTATTATGCTTAGCTAGTTTGCGATGCAAAGTACGTGGATGCATATTAAGCGCCGCAGCAATCGTGTGATTAGAGCACTGATAAATAGGCAGCATGGGGCGCATTAACGCGCTTACTTGAATGGGTAATGGGCTGTTGTATTGACTATTTTTAGCTAAAAAGTTTCGTGCAGCCTCTACGTTTGTCAGCTCCCCTTGTTCAAGTGCTATGCTTAAGTCTTGTTTCGCAATCACAATACCCGCGCTGTTACGGTGCTCTATTACTTTACAGTCAAAATAGCTGTTATAAGCATACTTACTAGTGGTGAGCTTTTGTGGTAAAAAAACCGTGATAGGTTTGCATTGGTTATTGCTAAGCTTTTTAATCGCTCCCATTGCTAAGCCAATCGTTAGTTCGGTAACTTGGTTAATGTTAGGTAGCGGGTTGAGGTTAATTTCGAACGATAAAAATAAGCTTTTATCGTCCTCTAATGGATGAGCCGTAAGCCGAAGAGCAGGGCTGTGCAAATGTAAGTATTTAACCACCCAATCGAGTGCATCACTTAAATAGGTACCGCTTTTAGCGGCAATAGAAATATAACCCAAAATATCAAAACTTTGTCGGCTGGCGAGCTTTAAGCCAAAGCTGGGGCAATTAAATTGTTGTGCGCAGTATTCTAATAATGCTGCATAGCAACGATAGCTTACATATTGGTTTTCGAGCTGAGTAAAATCAACGTTAATATTACACGCTTGCATAATGGCAGCTACATTTGCGCCAAATTCTAAAATTAGCGTATCGATACCTTGTAAAGACGTGGCTCTTATTAAGCTGCTCATAGTTAACCTTTGCTGTTGAGTGTCTAAAAATATCAAGTTTTTATGTTTTTATCTATGCAATATTGTGGTTATGGGCAATTTGTGAAAATTATAAAAGGCATGCTATGAATACAACATTTGACTACATTGTAGTAGGCGCGGGCAGTGCAGGGTGTGTTATTGCCTCGCGGCTATCAGAAAATGCTAATGTAAGTGTGTGCTTAATTGAAGCAGGCTCTAGCGATAATACTGCTTTTGTACAAATGCCTGCAGGGGTTGCTGCAAGTGTGCCTTATGGTATTAATAGCTGGCATTACAATACAGTAGCGCAAAAAGAGCTGAATAATCGCTGTGGTTTTATGCCACGAGGTAAGGTATTGGGTGGCTCAAGCTCTATTAATGCCATGGTGTATATTAGAGGCAATAAATACGATTACGATCAGTGGGCGGCCAATGGCAATAGTGGCTGGGATTATGACAGTTTATTACCCTACTTTATAAAAGCCGAAAACAATAAAACATTTACCAATAGTGAGTTACATGGCACACAAGGGCCACTTCACGTACAAGAATTGAATGAGCCAAGCCCAGTAAATCAATGTTTTTTAAATGCCTGCGTTGAGCAAGGGGTGAGTTTAAATAACGATATAAATGCAACCGAGCAGCAAGGTGCTAGGCTTTCACAGGTTACGCAACATAATGGAGAGCGTTGCAGCGCAGCTAAAGCGTACTTAACTCCTCATTTAAAACGTGCAAACTTAACCGTATTAACCAATAGCCATGTAAATAAAGTAATAATAAACAATAATATGGCGCAAGGTGTACAAATTGAACGTAATAAACAGGTGGTTAATTTATACGCCAATAACGAAGTGATCCTCAGTGCCGGGGCAATTAATTCGCCGCAACTATTAATGCTTTCAGGAGTTGGCCCCAGCAACCATTTACACGCACATAATATTAAGGTGATAGTACCATTAGAAGGGGTGGGGGCTAACTTACACGACCACCTTACAGTGGTGCCTTTGTATAGAGCAAAAACCAGTAAAGGCACGTTTGGTTTGAGTATCCCAGGGGCTGCTAGGGTGTTAAAAGGCTGTATAGATTGGTTTAGTAAGCGCCAAGGGTGCTTAACTACTAACTTTGCAGAGTCGCATGCATTTATTAAGTTATTTGATGACTCCCCTGCGCCAGACGTACAGCTAGAGTTTGTGCTGGGTTTAGTGGATGATCACAGCCGAAAATTACACACCGGCCATGGTTACAGTATTCATAGTAGTATTATGCGCCCTAAAAGCCGCGGTGCTGTTAAGTTAGCCGATAGTGATCCGCGCAGCGCGCCGCTAATCGATCCTAATTATTTAAGCCATCCCGACGATATAAAAGTGATGTTACAGGGCCTTAAAAAAACACTACAAATAATGCAAAGCAGTGCATTTGATGCCATTCGTGGTGACATGGTTTACCCGCTTGATATAAATAACGATGAGCAATTGATTGAATTTATTCGTCAAACGGCCGATACCGAATACCATCCGGTAGGCACCTGTAAAATGGGTAATGATCCACTTGCAGTGGTTGACAATGAGCTGCGAGTTTACGCTATACAAGGGCTACGTGTAGTAGACGCCTCAATTATGCCCAGCATAATAACCGGTAACACCAATGCTGCGGTTATTGCTATTGCTGAAAAAGCGGCCGATTTAATTAAGCAGGCTAATCCTTAAATTAAGCGTTAAGCATAAAAGGCATTAAGCCATTGTTGCCAGTCGTGTTCTAGGCGCAGCATTTGCTGATGCTTTTTGGCATTTAAGTGTTTGTTTTCGTCCTCGGTTGCCATATAAGGGCCAACACGACAAAGTGGGCAGTGATTTGGGGTCAAATAATGCGGCAAAGTAAGATGGCAGCTTAACTCGCTATGCTGTTTTGGGCTAAATACATAGGTAATACCGCTGGTGTCTTTTACGTGTTTATCACGGTCAACATTGCGAATTTTATAACCAGCAAAGCGGCTAATATCAAACGGCATTTGCCCTAAATACTCAGCGTTTAAATGTGCATTTAAACTGCCTTCTATATTCCACTCCCGATAAGGCTTTACGTCTTTTGAAGTGATATAGCACAGCATTGGGCCATTGGGGTTAAGTGCATACTCGTTAGCGTATTTTATAAATTGGTGCAGTAAAGCACGATTAAATACGTTCATACTGGTTTGTTGAGTATTGTTTTCAAACGCTTCGCGGCCCACAAAGGCAGGAACAAGCGGAAATTGAAAAATAACCACATCAAAGCTATGTAAGTTAACGTTTAGGTTTTGCCAGCACTGGGGTTTTGTAACATCAAAGCTATTAAGTACGGTTACTTTATTGGTTTTTAAAGTGCTTAGTGCATTGTCTTGGTATTTATGCTCAATAGTGGCTGCGTCATCAAACGTAGAGGCAACCAATAAGCTCGGCTTTAGGTGCTGATGCAGCGCGTTAGAAAACGATAAATCGCCATCGCCCACAGTGAGTATTTTCCATTTGGGATTTAGGTACATAAGTTATTTAACCTGGACTCTGGTTAAGAGATTTACTAACGTATTGAATCATATTTATATTTAATTTTACTTTCTCTAGCCAGAGGTTTTCAGTGAAAACAAGGCGAATTTACGCGTCAATAGCTGGCCTATTGCAAGTAAATTCAACGCAGTTAGCGCTGAAAGTAGCTGCTTGAGATCAGGTTATTTAGTATTTTTATCGCTATTTGCAATGATAACGTCGGCGTTATTATTTAGCGCTTGTTGCTCATATAAACGCAGCATGGCTAAACGTGTTTTTAACCCTTCAATGGCCACTTGCTTAAGTATAAGGTTAAAGGTAATTAAAATTGCGAACATAATATGAATAGGGCCATGGGTAAAGCCAGCGTCTATGTCGTAAATAGATAAGCCAAACAAAACAAATAATACCACCATAAGTATTTCAATGAGTTGATTAGAATAAAAGCTCAGACGGCCTTCACTTTTATGATCTTTTTTTATACTAATGGCACAAAAAAATGGAATAACTTTAATTTTAAATACCGCTTTTTTTTCTACGTAGTTTTCGCCAAGCGTATTAAGTTGCTGGCGCAATTGGTCAATCATGGTGTGCCCTTAAGCGCAATAGTTTAAATTAGTTAGGGTAAATGCTCATACCAATAGTAAATATATGGCATACAAACACGACAGAGGTAAGTACAAAACGCATTTTTTGATAATCTTTATGGTAACTTTGCCATTGCGGTGAGGCTTTTTCAAAAATAAGCACCAACCAAAAGCTTACCGCTAACCACGCAAGCGCCCATTCAACTGGTAAAAATGATAAAAACGGTACAGGTATAACTACAATAACTGCTTTTATAGCATTACTGTAACTTTGCTCACCAGCGCGCCATAAGTTACCCGCCATAAAGGCTAAAATAGCAATGCTGTAAAAAGTAAAAAACTCTAAGTTTACACTGTCACTGCCAAACATTAGTGGCCAACCAACACAGCCTAAAAATGGGAGCAAGCCCAAGTAGCCTAGTTGTATGTGGTTAATAAATTTTTCCATAACAGCACGCCTCGTTTATATGGTGAGTATTTAGCGCGGCTATTGTAACAGTATTACTAATAGCTACCTTAAAAAATTGCGTATAAAAGTAATTTGCCAAACCGCCATCTTAAAAACTGATTGAATCAATCTAAACAATCAATTTTATTTAAATTATCATTAGTCTTATAGTATTAATCAAGCCAACGCAGAAGGTCGTTTAAAACGATAGCGTTGATTACTTTTTAAATACATTAAACATAAATGAGGAAATACCATGAGCACTTCATTAATCAACACAAAATTACAACCATTCAATGCAACCGCTTACCACAACGGCGACTTTGTAGAATTATCTGAAAAAGACGTACTTGGTAAATGGTCTATTTTCTTCTTTTACCCAGCTGACTTCACTTTTGTATGTCCAACTGAACTTGGCGACATGGCAGATTATTACGCACAATTACAAGAAATGGGCGTAGAAGTTTATTCAGTATCTACCGATACTCATTTTACTCACAAAGCATGGCACGACACGTCAGACACAATAGGTAAAATTACTTACCCTATGATTGGCGACCCAACAGGGCGTATTACACGTAGCTTTGGCGTAATGATCGAAGAAGAAGGCTTAGCACTTCGCGGAACATTTGTAATGAATCCAGAAGGCGAAATTAAAATTATCGAAACTCACGATTTAGGTATTGGCCGTAGCGCTAAAGAACTCGTTCGTAAAGTACAAGCTGCACAATATATTGCAACGCACGACGGTGAAGTTTGCCCTGCATCTTGGCAGCCAGGTGAAGACACACTTGCACCTTCACTAGACCTAGTTGGTAAAATCTAAGTACTCTATTTACCAAGTAAGGGCAGGTAACTGCCCTTAAATCAATAAACATCCGTTTGTTGGTGCCTCCTATTTCAATATACTTGTTTAAGCACATGCATTATTTGGCATGGGAGGCTTGCTGTTTAAATTTTCTAAAAGGGTTAAGCCATGTTAGATAACAACATAAAAAATCAATTAAAAAGCCATTTTGAATCGCTTACTCAACCTGTTGAGCTGCTTATCGCCTTGGACGACAGCAAAAAATCAACAGAAGTAGCAAGCTTAGCAAACGATTTAGCCTCACTAAGCGATAAATTTACGGTAATAAACAACCCAGACACAAGCGCACGACGCCCGTCAATGGTTGTACATTCACCTATAAAAAACACCCATATTACGTTTGCGGGTGTACCTATGGGCCACGAATTCACTAGTTTAGTGTTAGCGCTATTGCACACTGGCGGGCATGCCAGTAAAGCAAAAGCCGAGGACATTGAACAAATAAAGTCGCTCGACCAAGCGCTTAATTTTGAAGTGTATATAAGCTTAAGTTGTCAAACCTGCCCACAAGTAGTGCAGGCTTTAAATACAATGGCAGCAACGAATAATAAAATTAAAGCCACCATGATAGATGGCGCGTTATTTCAAGGCGAAGTAGAAGAGCGCAACATTTTAGCTGTACCGGCTGTTTATTTAAATGGCGAACCATTTAGCCAAGGTGCACTAAGCCTAACCGACATACTCAATAAAGTAGATAGCAAAGGTGCACAGCGCCAAGCTGAGTCGTTAAGTAAAAAAGAAAAGTTTGACGTGTTAGTTATTGGTGGTGGGCCTGCGGGTGCATCGGCTGCTATTTACTCAGCACGAAAAGGGTTAAACACCGGTATTGTTGCAGATAGATTTGGCGGACAAGTAGCCGATACTTTAGCAATCGAAAACTTTATTTCGATTAAAGCCACCGAAGGGCCAAAACTGGTAGCACAACTAGAAGAGCACGTTAAAGAATACGATGTAGATGTAATGCATAATCAACGCGCAGCTAAGCTTAGTCGCAATAATAATGGTTACGAAATTACTCTAGAAAATGGCGCGGTACTGAGTGCCAAGTCGCTGGTACTGGCAACAGGCGCACGCTGGCGCGAAATGAACGTGACTGGCGAGCAACAATATCGTGGCCACGGCGTGGCATATTGCCCACATTGCGATGGGCCCTTATTTAAAGGCAAACCGGTTGCGGTAATTGGTGGCGGTAATTCAGGTATAGAAGCCGCGATTGATTTAGCCAATATTGTAGAGCATGTAACGGTACTTGAATTTGCCGATACATTACGTGCCGACGAAGTACTTATTCGCAAAGCTAGCAGTATGGCTAATATTACTATTATTAAAAGTGCACAAACAACCGAAGTACTCGGCGATGGCAAAAAAGTAACCGGTTTAACTTACACCGACCGCGTAAGTGGCGACAGTAAGCAACTCACTCTTGCGGGCATATTTGTACAAATTGGTTTAA
Source organism: Pseudoalteromonas sp. K222D (assembly GCF_017653575.1). NCBI lineage: Bacteria > Pseudomonadati > Pseudomonadota > Gammaproteobacteria > Alteromonadales > Pseudoalteromonadaceae > Pseudoalteromonas > Pseudoalteromonas sp. K222D. The sequence continues at coordinate 17,992 of NZ_JAGGDL010000034.1, read as the reverse complement.
TACCAAATACAGAATGGCTAAAAGACAGCGAGCTTGAACTGAGCAAATTTGGTGAGGTTTTAATTGATGCCAAAGGCGCAACATCACTCCCAGGCGTTTATGGTGCGGGGGATGCAACCAATACACCATTTAAGCAAATAATAATTGCTATGGGCAGTGGTGCAACAGCCAGTTTAGGTGCGTTTGATTACTTAATTCGCCACAGCGATGAAACAGAGCAAGCTTAATTTAGTTAATCTGCATCAGGTTAGTTAAAAAACGTCTCTTGATATAACAGCAAAAATACACCCATAGCTGTTTGTTCACCCAAGCCGCCCTTCTCCAAAGGCGGCTTTTTTTAATATTTAATTTAGGGGTTAAATAAACACTGATTATTTTTGTTTTTTTAACATGCAGCGTTTATAAGCTGTATGTTACTTAACCCTGGTAATGCCGACTATTATACACACAGCTCCACCGATCATACCGGCCCATGCTTCTATTGGCGTGTCGCCACTTAGCGCGCGGCTAACTTGTGAGCCAGCTGCTTCATAAACATCATACCCCCAAATAGCCAACGCAACGCCAATAATAATAAGCACAATACCAATCACTTTGTTATTCATAATAGATCCTTACTTTTTAGAGTGTTAGTTAAAAATACTTAGTAAATATAGTAGTTAAATAATAGTAAATAAGCTAACGCAATTTATGATTATTTAATAGGTTGAATTTGGCGTGTACTCAGGATTTATATCGCCGCCCACTTCCTCAGGATCTACATCGTTTATAAGGAGTGTTTCGCGCACGGCTTCAATATGATCAAGTACGGTTTGATAGCGTTCGCCGTATTCGTATTTAGTCACCTCGATTGCTTTAGGCATGTAGGTAAATGCTATTTTAAGTGCGTGCAGTGCTTCTTGATTTATTTTTTCGTTCATTATTATCTCTCTTAAATATGTATTAAACGTAAGCTATGGTTAATAAAATAACACCAAATACAATGCGGTAAATACCAAAACTTACAAAAGTAAAGTTTTCTAAAAAGCGGATAAATAATTTAATTGTAAAATAGGCCACTATAAAAGAGGTAATAAAGCCTACAGCAAGAGCGGTTAAATCGTCAAAAGTAAATAAGTCATAATGCTTTAGCAAATCATACCCAGACGCTGCAGCAAGTACAGGTAAACCAAGTAAAAATGAAAATTCAGCGCTGGCTTTGCGGTTTAAACCACACAACATAGCACCTACAATAGAGCTACCCGCACGGCTAGTACCAGGAATAAGTGCGAATACTTGGGCTATACCAATCCATATTGCTTGCTTATAAGTCACTTGAGTAACATCGGTAGTGGTGCAGTTTTGTTCTTTATAATTGCGCTCTAGCAGTAAAAAAATCACGCCACCAACAATAAACATAACTCCCACAACGGGTACGTTAAATAGTGCTTTTATTACGTCACTAAAAATAAAAGCAATAATGCCTAAAGGAATAAATGCGATGGCTACTTTTATCCATAAGTTAAGATGTTTTGGAGTGAACTTATCTTTATAGTTGGCAAGTACCGCTAAAATGGCGGCTAATTGAATAATTACGCCGAATGCTTGATTAGTAGCCGTTGCTTCTATACCCAACCATTGCGCTGCTACAATAATATGCCCGGTTGACGAAATAGGTAAAAACTCAGTAATACCTTCAATAATACCTAAAATAATTGCGTTAAAAATGTCCACGTTCAATGTGTTCCTAAATACTTAATAAAAAATACAATGGGAGTTGCTAATGCTCATAATATTTCATGAGAAACAATACATAACTCACTTATCAAAATTCCGCCATAGGATAAGAGCTTATTAACAATATCTAAAGTGTTTTAATGTTTATTTAAAATAAAGGGCAGTAATTTTAAATATACAGCTTAAGTTAGTTTTGAATTAAGCTAAAAATGCTTTTGCGGCGTCTACACCCATTTGGTAGCCAGTGTTAAGGGTTGCAAGCTTTTTAGTGGTACGGCCCACTTTAAAATTAACTGGTGGCGCTATAATATTTACCCGGCAATCAGCGGGTGGGTTATTAATAAAATCAATACTTTGGTTATAAACATCGGCTCTGGTGAGGGTTGTGTTAATAAGTGCCGGGTAGTTTTTATATATTTTTTTAGTTAACCATGGTGCTTTACTTGGCCTTTTACGATAACCCAAAGGCTGAGATAAAATAACGGTTATTTCACGTGCACCCATTTCATACGCTTTTATAACGGGAATAGAGTCGGCTACGCCGCCATCGGTCATGGCTATATTATTAATTATTGGATAGTCGCGATACGCAATAGGAATAGCACAAGACGCTTTTAATTGCTCGACCATATCGGTGCTGGTGGCTTTTAAGTAATGGGCTTTACCCGATTCGATAGCCGTAGTAACAATATAAAAGTCTGCCGGGTTTTGCGCAAACACTTCGGTGTTTAGCCGTATTTCACGAATGGTTTCTTGCCATAGCCAGTCTAAATCAAATAAATGGCCACCCTTTATAAAGCGCGCAAGATTAATAAACTCAGGACGACATGAATAGTCGGTGATCACTTTGTAATTGCGCATTGGTTGCTTGCATAAATAGGCTGCTACATTTGTAGCCCCTGCAGATACGCCAAAATAACGTGCAAATGGTTGATAGTTTTGTTTTAAAAACTCATCAAGTACACCGGCTGCAAAAATACCGCGCATTGCACCCCCTTCAACAACCAAAGTGTGTTTATGTTGATTTGTCATAACGATATATTCCTTACATCATTTTTTAATGCTATCAACTTAGTTAGCAAAGTGCGAGGGAGGAGGTAGGCGATTATTTATTATAAATACTCAACAAAATAAACGGGCAGTGTTTAATTGCCCGTTTATTGTTATTTTAACGGTTTAGAAAAATATAATTGCTGTAGGTTTTTAAATGCTTTGAACCCACATTACACCAACTTCTTTTTTAGTTACTTTAACTTGCGTACCGGCGCTAATGGGCTGTTTGCTTTTAAGTTGCCAGCTAATGCCAGAATACTGATGAGTACTTAACCCTTCAATAGTCACATCTTGGTTAAGTACAAAAGTCAGCTCTGCAAAGTCGCTATTAACTGGTTTACGCTCAACATTATTTTGCATCCGCTTTAGGGGCTTCCAAAGCAATATAGAAATTGCAGCTGTTATTAGAGTATTACTCCAAAGCGCAGTGGTCATAGAGTCGGCTAATATTCCCATACTCATGAGCAGCCCGGTTATAAATAACGATAAGCCAAAAAATAACAATATAAAGGTAGAGAGCCCCAATACGGCTACTTCTATGATCAGCGCAAGAACCCCAAGTACCATTAAGGTTTGTGGTAAATTTTGGGTAATAAATTCCATACCGACTCCTTTATTTAGTTATTAGCCTTGATGCTTTTTATTTAAGCTATTAATAATGGCCATACCTTGTGCAACCATTGAGCTTGCATCGGTGGCATTATCAGGAAGCAATACAATTGATGACTCTCTGGCAATGGCTTCTTTTGCGGCTATTGCTTTAGTTGCTAAATCAAGCTGGATTGCTTTTTGACCTTGCTCTGTATCGGCAGCTTCACCCACTTTACGCAGGGCTTCGGCTTGTGCTTCGGCAACTGCAATAATTGCTTTAGCTTCACCTTCTGCGCGTAAAATTTGTTCTGCCTTTTCACCTTCAGCACCTAATACCTGTGCTTGTTTACGCCCTTCGGCCACATTGATATTGGCTTGACGGTCACCTTCAGATTCAAGTATTTGTGCGCGTTTAACTCGCTCTGCTTTCATTTGTGCTTCCATCGCTTCCATTACAGATTGTGGTGGCACAATATCTTTTATTTCGTAACGTAATACTTGAATACCCCAAGGCTCTGCCGCTTGGTTGATAGAAGTGACAATATTAGTGTTCAGTACGTCACGCTCTTCAAAAGTTTTATCTAATTCCATTTTACCAAGCTCAGAACGCATGGTTGTTTGCGAAAGCTGAGTTACAGCAAATATGTAATCATCAACGCCGTAGGTTGCTTTATATGGGTCAAGCACACGGAAATACAAAACGCCATCTACAGTAAGCGAAATATTATCTTTAGTGATTGCCGACTGTGAAGGCACGTCTTGTGCTTGTTCTTTTAAACTGCGATCTGCAGCAATACGATCAATAAATGGGATAATAAAGTTTAGACCTGCTTCTTTAGTTGATTGATACTTACCAAAGCGTTCTATTAACCAAGCGCGGTTTTGTGGTACAAATTTGACACTACTTTTTAGCAGTACTAAAACAAAAATGAGTAAAAACGCTTCAACGGTAAATATTGTATTGAGCACTTGTGCAATCGGGTCCATGTAAATATTCCTTCTAATAATAAAGAGTTAACAAGTTGAATTGTTAGTGTTGTTTATAATTTCAACGTTGCTAGAGTAACATTACTGATGTGGTTTCACTATAAAATAGTCAGGGTCTGTTGATCTTTCAAGGTTAAATTTACAGCAGTGTGTTTGGTATTTAGGCAAGGCAGAGCCTATGTGGTGTGGTTATTCCCCATAAATAGGCGATAACGTAGCATCAATGCCAAACATGCGCTGCCCGAAGGGTTCTGCCTAGGGGCGATTGACTCTTTGTTACTCGGTTTTCACTTAGCCCACTAGGTTACAAACCTCGCGCCGTGATTAAATCGCCCCTAGTTTGAACAAATTTTAATCCGCAAGGGTCAACAGACCCTAGTAAGGTGATATTCAATTACTTTCAAAAAACTGACAAATTTTATTACGGCCCGTTTCTTTAGCTTCATATAAGGCTGCATCAGCATTATTAATAATTGTTTCGGGGCGGGTGTTTTTAGTTGGATATGCGCTATAAAAGCCCACGCTAAGTGTGAGTGTTTTTGCAACACTAGAGTCGCTATGTACTATGTTTAGCAGCGCTATTTTTTGTTGTAATAATAATGCAAATTGGTGGCACTCTGCTGCGTTAAGCGAAGGCAAAATAATTGCAAATTCTTCCCCACCATAACGCGCAGCTAAATCACCTTCGCGCCTGCAAAGTTTATTTAGTGTTTTAGCAACTTGCTTAAGTGCGTCATCGCCTTTTTGGTGGCCATAATTGTCGTTATAGCGTTTAAAAAAGTCTATATCGCACATAATTAAGCTAAGTGAATGCTTATTACGAGCACAACGTTGTATTTCACTTTTAAGTGTTTCATCAAAACAGCGGCGATTGGCAATATTAGTTAAACCATCGGTATTAACTAATAAACTTAATTTTTGATTAGCAGTAATAAGTTGTTGCTGGGCTAGTTGCAGCTTTTTTTTGTAATCTATATTTTTTAATGCGTTGGCAATTATTTCGCCCACTAATTTTATTCTGATCAGATCAATGTGTGTCCATGCGCGCTTAAAATTAACACAGTCACAGCCTATAAAACCAATAAGCTCTTTATCAAAAAGGAGCCCTATGCATAAAACAGATTGTATTTTTTGTATCTGAAACTCAACTTTTTCAGCGTTTGCTGCTTGAGGTAATTTTAAAACATCGTTTACCTGAAACAAATGCGTAGCGTTCATTACTTCAAAAAAGTAGGGTAGCTCGGTTTTTGGCACATTTTGTAATCTTTGTTTGAAAGGTTCAATGCCTTCATTCACCCATTCGTGGGTGTTAGTAATGGTTTCGTTGTCGGTATTAAATTCAAATAAATAACTACGATCGGCAGCAAATGCAGTGCCAATGGCTTTTAACGCAAAATTAATATGCAAATCTATATCATCATTTTGTATGTCGATTAAGTCTGTTGATATTTCAGAAATAACCCGATCAAAATTATAGAGCTCAATTACATCGCTTTTTAAAGGCTCTAAACACAACATAGAAACAGAATCAGATAATTGGGTAAGGGCGATATTTAACGGTATGCTTTGTTGTTGTTTTTTTAGCTGTATATTAGTGCTAGTTTTTGAATCGAATAATGACTCAATAGCAATATGTTTATTATTATGCACGCTCAGGAGGGTGACAGCATTAAATGCAGCGCTATCTAAATTGTCGCAATGCTTTAAATCAAATAAAATTTGCGCCGCAGTATTAACACAATAAGTATTATTTTTATTGTCGTATAATAAAATAGCTAAACTGAGTTTATTTAAAACCTGCCACAATTTTAGTATTGAGTCATCACTCACTTGTTTCTCCAAGCTAAACATTAAACGTTATTATTTTTATAATATATTGTTATTTTTATACCTTTTTAAATACTTTTAGTACAGAAGTTTCTATTTTCCCAATTTTTTAGTGCGTTTATTAGGTTTACGTATTATAATTGATACTGTATATCATTACGTATTCCCCGTTGAGCTTTTTCGAAGCTTACTTTGTTTTAAGTATAGGTACTTAAGTATTTCATGACCGAAATAACGACACATAAAGCTTCCCGTCGCCGTTTATTAATTGCTTTGGCGATCACCTGCTCTTTTATGGTTATTCAATTAATAGGCGCATATTACGCCAACTCACTAGCAGTATTAGCCGATGCAGGGCACTTGTTTGTTCATAACAGCTCTTTATTTATTGCTTTAATTGCCTCGAGCTTGGCGATTCACTTTGCTAAAACCTATAACGATGGCTATCAGCGTGCTGAGTTAGTAGGAGGCCTTATAAATGGCTTTTTATATTTAGCAATTAGCTTGGTTATATTGTATGAAGGTGGCGAGCGTTTTATGCACCATCATGAAGGCAACGAGCTTGAAATAAATAGCTTTTTAATGTCGGCCATTGCCGCGCTTGGTTTTTTGTTTCATGGTGCCGCTGCTTGGGTGTTATATAAAGGCCGTAAAGCAAGTATTAATGTATATGCGGTGTTTTTACACTCGTTTTTTGACATTATATCTACTATTTCTACTTTTATAGCCGGAGTGTTAATTTACCTGACTGGTTGGGATATTATCGATATTTTATCGAGCATGTTAATTGCTTCATTCGTTTTATTCACCGGTATTAAGGTTATTATAAGTTGCGTTAAAGGGCTGTACATAAATAAAGATAAACTCCCTAAAGTAGCTAAAGTTGAGCAAGCAATTACCACAATTCAGCATGTAAAAAATGTGCATAATGTAACTGTAGTACGAAAAGATAAAACGGTAATAGTGGGTGCGCATATAGTGCTAAAAAAACACTGCACCATTGAAAAACACGATAAAGCATGTCGCTTAAAGGTCGAAAACCTGTTGCGTTCAAAATTTAATGTAACAAATAGTGTGTTACAAATTGAAAGTAGTTGCAGTAGTGTTAATTAAACTTGGCAAATTGCAGCATATGGCTTAGTTTAAGCTATATGTAAATAATAGCTGTTGTAGGAACAAATTGAATCAACAGCAATTTATTGGAATCTAATTATGCCTTTACTAGCAAGTAAGCATCGCTACTTTAACTTTATTGTGTCGTGTTTATTTGGTATTACCGCTGCTTTTGTAAATACCCTACCAATCTTATTTATTAATAGTTCTGAGTTTTTATTAGGGCAATTTTTTGTTCTTTTAAGCTTATTATTATTTGGCTGGCGCTATTCGTTAGTTGTGTTTACTTTAAGCACCCTAGGCATATTTTATCGTTGGGGGCATGCTTGGCCTTCAATCGTTTTTGGTTTAGAAATACTATGGGTGTACTTTTTTTGTCTGCGCTATTCTAGGCCTTTATTTTTTAGAGGAATGCTGTTTTGGCTTGTAGTAGCAATGCCATTACTGTGGGGGTTTGGGCATTACTTTCTTAATATTAGCTTTTTACCTTTGGTTACTGCGCTTGCTAAATATTGTTTAAATGCCGCCATTTATTTATGCGTAATTGATTTATTTAGTTTCTTTTTTAATCGCCATTCTTGGTCTCGCCATTATGGTTCTTTGTATAAAATCCTTAATTATATTGTAACTTTGCTCGTTATTTTAGTGGTAGTGCTTACCTCAATTGTGCTTATTAATAACCATTACTCTAGGGTTGAATACGAAATAAACGCACAACTAAACGAAAAGTCCCAACAAATAGCGCAAAGCCTAGATTTATATTTAGAAAACCATCGCAAAGCAGTAATACTGACCGCACAAAATATTAGCGTAGGGCATAGCCCACAAAGTGCTATTGAGCTTTTAGGGAAGTTATATCCTGGGTTTATAACTGCTATAAGTACCGATGAACTTGCCAACGTAAATTACTTTTATCCCACAACGTCAAAAACACAGCAGTTAAAAGGTAAGGCTGTTGCTAATGTTGCTGATCGCGATTATTTTTACCAAGCAATTGATTCTCAAGATGGATTTATTTCTGGTATTTTTAAAGGAAGAGGGTTTGGACAGCAATCAATAGTGGCAATATCGGCCCCTGTTTATAATAACCAGCAATTTAAGGGGATAGTAGAAGGCTCATTGTTATTTGAAAACTTTAGTGATTTACAACCTACCTTATTTAAGCGCCAAGCCGACTTAATTATATTAGATAAAAGCAATCAGGTAGTATTTTCAACCTTAAATGACTTTAAGCAGATGCAAACCCTTAGCAAACAAGATGTAGTTGCGCTGCAAAGCCTTAAACAAACAAGCGCATTTACAGCAACAAACGCGCAGCAATATTACTCAAAAGACACTACATCGGCATTAAATCATTGGCGTATTTTTACATTAATGAATAAAAAGTATGCCAATAATGTTGCAGCCCAAGCGTGGGGGCAATCTCTGGTGTTGATCTTATTTATAATTGGACTAACCAGTGTTTTTATTACGCAGCTAAGTAAGTGGTTAGTAACGCCGATAATAAAGTTAACCGAGCAAATAGATAACTTCGAAACCGATGAACAAACAGTAGGGTTAGTTTCGCATACTAATACCTGGTACGAGGTTGAAAAGTTACAACAACAGTTTGCAAGTTTAGCCCTTAAGATGACTAATAACTTTAATAAGTTACGCACCGCAAACTGTAAAAATGAAGCGTTGAATAATCAGCTTAAAAATTTTAATTTAAAGCTTGAGCAACAAGTTAAAGATAAAACAGAAGAGCTAATTAAAGCTGTAGGGGTTGCTAATAAAGCAAATAAAACTAAGTCATTATTTTTGGCCAATATGAGCCACGAAATTCGCACTCCGCTTAATGGTATTTTGGGCATGACTCAGTTGCTAATAAAAAATTCTAAAATTGCTGCCGATGAACAAAATGAGCTGCAAATGATCCAACAAAGTGCCCATAACTTACTGCTTATTTTAAATGAGATACTCGACTTTTCTAAAATAGAAGCTAATGCGTTAAAGTTAGATGTGCAACCAACTGAAATTAAAAAACTAATACGCCAATTAGCCACTGTTTTTGATAACTCGGGATTAAGCGCTAACGTTACATTTAAGCTAACTATTGCTCCAGAATTACCGCCATTTATAGCGTTAGACTCACTACGCTTTTCTCAAGTTATCAACAATATACTCAGTAATGCGGGTAAATTTACTGACACTGGTTTAATTACTATGGATTGCTTTGTAGAGGATGATTGTTTGTTCATTAAAATTACCGATACTGGTATTGGTATTTCTGCGCTGCAACAACAAAATTTATTTATAGAATTTACACAAGCTGATGTTTCCACTACCCGAAAATATGGCGGCACTGGGCTTGGGCTAACAATTAGTAAACGATTAATTGAGCTGATGGGCGGCTCGCTTACCCTGCGCAGTGAAGAAGGGGTAGGAAGCTGTTTTAAAATAAAAATCCCACTCATTCTAAGCCAGGCTCCAGTTAAGGAGATAGCCGACAGTTCTGTTCCCGATTTAGCAGCAAAACGTATTTTAATCGTAGAGGATAATCCAATTAATCAAATAGTAATCACCAAAATGATGATTGCAACGGGATGCGAGATAAAAACGGCAAACGATGGCCTTGAAGCGTTACATTGCTTAGAAAGCTACCCCGCAGATTTGATTTTAATGGATTGCCAAATGCCCAATATGGATGGCTACCAATGCACACAAAAAATACGCAAAATGCCAAATGATTGTAAAAACGTATTAATTTTAGCTATTACTGCCAATGCGTTTGCCGAAGATAAAGAAAAATGCTTAAACGCCGGTATGAATGACTTTATAGCCAAACCCATCAATAAAAATGAGTTGTATCAGTGTATTAATAACTTATTTAAGCCTAGTTGAACAATACTAACAGCGAGCAGAGTAGCTTTGTTTTGGTGTTCGTATTAGAGTGAGCTAGTTACAAGCAGTTAACACTAAACAGGACAGTGGAGGAAGTATGAGCAAAATGAGTAATGTGGATGCTTTACGCAGTGTGTTATTAATTATTGATATACAAACGAAACTTGAGCCAGCCATAGCTGACTTTAGCGCTATTTTAAAGTGCTCATTACAGTTATCGCAAGCCAGCTTAGTGCACAAAATACCGACCCTTATTACAGAGCAATATAAAAAAGGTTTGGGCGCAACCAATCAAACCTTACAGGATGTTTTGCCACAGGCTGACTATTTTCATAAAACCCACTTTAGTGCCTGTGCAGAGCCCGGGTTTTTAGCACAACTCGCTAAGTATACTCGCCCGCAAGTCGTGGTTATTGGTACCGAAGCGCATGTTTGTGTGTTGCAAACATGCTTAGATTTATTGCAGTACGGCTATGAGGTGATCATTGCAGTTGATGCGATAGGTTCACGTAACGAAAATCACAAAATAATTGCTACTGAGCAACTACGCCAAGCCGGTGCGATCATTTCCAGTACCGAGAGCATTATTTTTCAATGGACCAAGCAAGCAGCAACACCTAACTTTAAAAAGATATTACCTATTATTAAATAGCCAACTTTGTTTGAGCTTAAACTTATTAGCTTGAGTAAATAACAATTAACTAGGTAAATATATTTAAACAAAGTAATTAACTTGTTTGCTTTGTTAAGTTAAGTATAATATTTCAGCATTTTTTGCTTGTTAGGGGTAACCGATGAACTTTTTTAAACTTTAATACGTATTACCTCGCTTAATTTTATTAAAAAACTTAATTTAAGGCTACTATGTCTAGTGTTGCGCGTTTATTTACGGTTATTTTTAGCCTCTTATTTATAGAATCAATAGGTGTTGGTTTATATTTTGGCACATTGAGCGAAGCCTTTATTGTTGGCTTACCGCTTTGCTTATTACCAATTTGGCTATTAAAAACCCAACCTAATAGTGCTTTAACGCCCCACGTTGTCGCTGCAGCCATTATGATGTTTTCTTTTTTACATATTCAACAAACCTATGGCTTGATTGAAGTGCATTTTGAAATATTTATTTTAATGGCGGTGTTAATTATGTTTGTGCAATGGCGTGTTTTTATAACTGCTATTGTGTTTGTTGCTGTACATCACTTATCGTTTTATTACCTACAAACTCAAAACACAGGTTTTTACGTGTTTGATCCAGATAGGCTTGCCTTTACAACAGTGCTAATACACGCAGGTTATGCCATTGTTGAAGTGTTTGTTGCAGGCTATATTGCTAAAACATTGCAGCGCGAACGTAGTGCTGGGCTATCGTTAAGCTCAGCAACAGAGCAAATAATGCAAGACCCTAATCATATTAAACTTTCTTTACGTGCTGATGATCAAAAAAGCCAAGCGGTAGCCGGCTTTAATACCTTATTAGAGTATTTGTCAGATGTAATTAAACAAGTAAAAACTCAATCAGAGTCATTAAAGGTAAGCTCACAAGAGCTGATCCAAGTGCACGACGAGTTAACCGAAGGTGCAGATCAGCGCACCCAACAAACCGACGATATTGCAAGTTCTGGTGCGCAAGTTGCTCATGGCTTTAAACTTGTTGAGCAAGAAAGTGAAGTATTAAAACACCAAGTAGATAATATTACTCAAGCTGCGACCAATGCCTTGCAAGAAGTGTCACAAACAGACAGTAAAAGCAGAGAGCTATTAACACTACTTAATCATACGGAAGAGCAAATAAATCATCTTGTTGGCGCAGGCGACGTAATATCGGGTTTACTTAATGAAATATCGGGAATAGCAGATCAAACTAACTTACTGGCTTTAAATGCCGCAATTGAAGCCGCTAGAGCCGGAGAGCATGGTCGTGGCTTTGCTGTTGTCGCATCAGAAGTGCGCTCACTTGCTACTAATAGCCAAGCAACTACGGCTAAAATAGCCGCTACCTTAAAAGACTTGGTTAGCAATAGCCGCACATCTACTCAGTCTATGAGCCAATGTGTTGATTTTGTAGTCGACTTAACAAAAATAAGCACCACGATGAAAGAAAACATTTCATCTATGAGTGAACAAATTAAAGCGGTATCAAGCAGTACTAGCTCAGTGGCTCAAGTAGTTGCCGAGCAAGCGGGTAATACGGCGCAAATAGCACTAAGCACAGACAAAATGCGCCAAAACCAATACCAAGACACAAAAATAGTTAAGCAGTTAACAGCTAAAGTACAGTTAATTGACGTAAGTATTGATGTATTAGAGCAAAGTATTGCAAAATTTAAGTAAGTCGAATTACTTTATTGTAGGGGTTGTTGCCGCGTGGTTTATACTGGTTGTGACTGGGCTGGTGTACTTTCAGCTTGGGCAACTAAAGCCGTTTGATGAATCGCAAATGCTAAAGCAACAAAATTGGTTTGAGCAATTTAAACAACAGTTAGTGGTTAGTAATACCGTGGCATCGCTTGTTATTATTACAGAGCAAAATTGCGGTTGTACTAAGCAAGCACAAGCGCACATTACGACGTTGCAAGCATTTGCAAAAAGTAAAGGACTTGCCGTGCAAGAGTTGCAACTTACACAACAACTTAAGCAAGCCATTCCAGCAACCCCTGCTGCTGTAATTATTGATAAAAATGGGGACTTTGTTTATGCCGGGCCGCTATCCGAAGGACTAGCGTGCTCGCAAGGAAGCGGTTTTGTAGAAACTGTTATTAGTAACTTAACAGCTGGGTTTAATTCACAGTTATTAATTGCTGACACTAAAGGCTGCTATTGCGTTACGAGTACATAGGCAAAGCTTTTATTTATATAGAATAATCAATTGCAAATGAGAGTGGTTAGCATTAACATGCGTTCACTGTATTATTGTTAGTTATCTCTCATGAAATTTACTCTTTTATCTATCGCAATCTCATCAATTATATTTAATTCTGCCAGTGTATTTGCCGCCGAAGAAGCTGAACAATCAACAACAGCACCGCCCTCAACAATACCGCTCAATAGCGCAACGGCTCAGAATAATATTGAAAAAATAGAAGTAGTAGGCCGTGCTTTTTCGTTATATAGGCCAACCGAGTCAGCATTTGGTACCCGTACAGATACCCCCTTAGAAAAAATACCTCAATCGATTCAAATATTACCGCAAGCGTTAATTAGTGACCAAGCAGCACGTCAAATTACTGATTTATATAGTAACATTGCAGGCGTTAATGGCTTTAGCTATTCGGGCGTAACATTTAGAGGCTTTCGTCAAGACGAAATTTTATACGATGGTGTAAAAGGTGACCCTTTTAATGGTTTTGCCGTACCGCAGTTATTTAATATTGAGCAAGTAGCAGTGCTTAAAGGCCCAAGTGGCGCGGTTTATGGTAGTGGTAATCCAGGTGGCATTATTAACTACATGACTAAAAAACCACAATATATTGCTAAAACTACAGTAGAACTAGAGCTTGGCAATGATGACTTTTTTAGTGGTGCTTTTGAATCTACAGGCAGTGTAAACAACGAGCAAACACAAGCCTACAGAGTGGGCGTGTATAAAGAAAGCCAAAATCCGTTTAGGTATAACACCGGCGAAGACAACACCATTATCGATTTAGGTTATCGCTTTGACTTTGATAATGCGTCAAATTTAGTGCTGCAATACACTAATATAGATCAAGACTTAGCAGGAGCCCGTTTACGTGGCGTACCTGTAGATGATAACGGCGACTTTATTGCTAATCGTGAGTGGAACCATAACGAAGCAAGCGATTATCAAAAAGTGTCAGCTGATGTGTATCAGGCAACCTATAAAAATGAGTTAAATGATATATTTAGTACAGATGTAACAGCGCGTTACTTTACTAATACCGAACAGCAAAACTATCACGAACCGCGGGGCTTGTTAGATACCGATAATGACGGTGTAGTTGATTGGAGTGAACGTGAATTTAGAGATCAAGCGCGCGAAAACCAAGGCTTGAGTTTAACTGCTAATTTAATAGCACAAACAACGATTGCGAATATGGAGCATGTGTTTTTAGTAGGCGCAGATTATTATGCTGCTAAATTTGATGCTATATACCGCACCGCCAAACAAGCAAGTAAAGGCGGACCAGTACCTGGACTATCGTTAATAAATCCGCAATATGGTTTAACATCGGGCGCCGATTACGACTTACAAAGTATAACCCCACGATTTGTTAGTACTGAATCTAAAAGGCTCGGGGTTTATGTGCAAGATCAACTAGATATTACCGAAAAGTGGAATATAACAGCGGGGCTACGCTACGATCACTTTGAAGATACTGATCAGATCAGCAATACTGAGTTTTCAGATAGTGATGTTACGGTGCGTATTGGCACCAGTTATAATATTAACGATACGTTTTTTCCATATGCGCTTTATGGTACAGGCTTTTTGCCGCAAGATGCGGCAAGCCAATCTGAGTTAGTAGGTGGGCCATTCTCCCCAGAAAATAGCTATATTACAGAGTTAGGCTTGCGCACTAAATTATTTGATGACTCCTTGGCGATTAATATCGCGACCTATCAAATTGTGCGTAAAAATATTTTGCAAACAAGCTTACTACAAAATGATTCGGGTATTGACCAGCTAGAATCGCTAGGTGAAGTGCAAAGCGATGGCTTTGAGCTAGAGGTGGTTGGCGACATAACCGATAGCTGGGTAGTAACGGCCAGTTACGCGTATAACGATACCCGTATAAACGAGCAAAGCGAAGGCTTTTCAGCGCAAGCTGCTGGTTCTGATAAGTTTGCCAATGCCCCCCAAAATACTGCAGGCATATGGACTCGCTATGACCTACCCAGCATTAACTCATCTATTGCTGCTGGCCTTGATTATGTTGATCAGCAAGTAAGTTTAGATGGCACCCATGTAAAGCCCTATACTATTTACAATATGGCCTGGAAAACTCAGTTAGAAAACTGGACGTGGCAAGTATCAATTAAAAATGTGTTTGATAAAGAGTACGCATCAAGCGGCTTTATTAATCGCACTGGGCATTTTCCGGGTGAGCCAAGACGTGTTTACTTATCGGCTAAATATCAGTTTTAATACTTAAGCTGATGTGAAATTAAAAGCCCTCGTTTATGGATAATGAGCAGAGGGCTTTTAATAATAAAAGTATTGAGCCTAAATAGTTGCTATGCCATATAGCCCTAACAGCACAAAAACACTGGCTGCAATTATTCGTACTTTATTTAAAGGAATGCGTTTTAGTAGCGCATTACCTGCATAAATAACCGGTACGTTAGCAATTAACATGCCCACAGTTGTACCAATAGTAACCCACAACACCGATTGATATTGTGCGCCAAGTAGCACAGTGGCTATTTGTGTTTTATCGCCAATTTCAGCAATAAAAAACAATACAAAAGCGACTAAAAATGCGCCATAGCGATCGTATTTATGGCTCACGGCTTCATCTTTATCAGGGATCAGCAGCCAAAGGCCAACCACAATAAAACTAGTATTCACAACCCAAGGTAGGTACTCAATAGCAAAATTACCACTAAGCCAATCTCCAAACCAAGCAGATAAGCCATGATTAATAATAGTTGCGACTAATACACCTAAAATAAGTGCAATTTTATTATGAAAACGAGCAGCGAGCAGTAACGATAAAAGCTGAGTTTTATCGCCTATTTCGGCAAGGGCAACAGTGACGGTTGAGGTTAAAAAAACTTCCATTATTGATTCTTACAGGCGGGAATACTAAACCAAGGCAAATAGCTATCTCCCGCCTTGAGGATAGTTATCTACCTAGGTCTCGCCGATAATGCTTGCTACAACATTACAAACTTACCACGCACGTGAGGTGCAATTATGTTGATAAGTTTACTTGTGACACCAATAATATTAAAGCGTGGTTATTGTAGCGATATACAAGGCTATAATTACTCACTTTTCCAACACGATTGATATTACTAAGCGGGCTACTCCCCTAAGAGACGCGCATTATTCCACAAACCTTTTAGATAGTAAATCTTGAACCATAGATTAAGCGCTATAAGTAATTAAAACGAATAGCTTAAGCGTACAGGTGCTCAGTGGTTGTTTTAAAAATTGAATACAGGGCCTCAACGGACATACAATTTTGGAACATATACTTTTTTAAACAGTCGCTGATTATTTTAACCTGTGTAGCACTGCTTAAAATAAGATCAAAAAATAACATAATTAACTGCAAAAAGTGTTTGATAACCATTACCATTTAGATTAGTATGCACCTACTAAATGTAATTGAGAGTGGTTTGTATTCATGTATATTTGTCTATGTCACGGTGTGACCGATAAAAAAATTGAACAAACAATTGACGATGGTGCAACAACCATGCGTGAGTTAACTAAAGAGCTTAAAGTGGGCAGCCAATGCGGTAAGTGTTGTGGTTGTACTAAAAAGATCCTTAATCGTAAGCTTATTCAAATTGCCGATATAACGGATCAAGTGGCTTAATTTAGTTAAAAATTACATTACAAAATTTAGATAAAAAAAAAGCAGCTTTAAGCTGCTTTTTTTATGCGTGTTAATTACTATTACAGCTGCGACTGTAGGTAGTTTTCTAAGCCGGTATTTTCAATCAGTAATTGCTGAGTTTCTAACCAATCAATTTGCTCTTCTTGTTCATTTAAAATGTGATCAAGGGCTTCACGAGTAATATAATCTTTTTTACTTTCAGCCAGTTTAACTGCGCTACGTAACTCATCAATTGTATCAAGTTCAAAGCTCATATTGGCAGCAATCATTTCTTCGCTGTTTTCACCAATACGTAAACGGCCTAGGTCTTGAAGATTTGGTAAGCCTTCTAAAAACAAAATACGTTCAATTAAACGATCCGCGTTTTTCATTTTTTGAATTGATACTTTGTAGTCTGCTTTATCTAATTTACTAAAGCCAAAATCTTTAAACATACGTGCGTGTAAAAAGTATTGGTTAATACCAACAAGCTCGTTAGCGAGTACTTTATTTAGTGCTGCAATAACGTCTTTATCGCCTTTCATACTATATACTCCTACTAAGCCATTTGTGCTTGATGATAATTTTGCGTTCCAATCTTATCAATTAAACCAAGTTGCTGTTCTAACCAGTAAACATGATCTTCTTCGGTATCAAATAATAGTTTTTCTAAAATGGCACGAGATTGATAGTCTTGTTGTTCTTCGCATATTGCGATTACGTCTTTTACGCTAGCTACTACTTCAAGCTCAAGTGTTAAGTCGTTTTGCATCATGCTTTTAACATCGGTGCCAATTAATAAATCACGACGTTTAGTCATGTTAGGCACACCTTCTAAAAATAGAATGCGTTTTATTAACCAGTCACAATGATCTTTCTCTTCTTCCATTTCGTGGTTAAGGCGCTCATAAAGTTTAGCTAATCCCCAGTCATCGTACATGCGCGAATGAATAAAATACTGGTCAATTGCTGCTAATTCGTTGGCTAACAATGTATTAAATGCGTCGATTACTTTTTGATTACCTTTCATGATAGATCACCTTAACAAGTTCAATTGCGACCAGTGTAGTGCAAACTGCAGCTATTGCAAGTTTTCTCTATAAAAATCATTATGTTACTATTGGTTTTGATTCTTATTTAAGTTTGCGTTATTACTTGGTTTGTAAGCAGTTTTTAATTTTTATAATAGGTATTGTTAATTGAGCGAGATGAGGGTTAATACACATATTTTAATATAATCCTAAATTCGGATAATAAGTGCAATTTCTCAGATTAGATGGCCAGCTGTTATAATTCGGCCATTTTCTCGCCAAAGG